>JAOULY010000085.1 GCA_029881775.1 Gammaproteobacteria bacterium | reverse complement strand
ACGGATACGGCGGTTATCCCGGTTATGGCTGGGGCGGTTACCCGGGCTATGGCTACGGCGGTTATCCCGGTTACGGCTGGGGTGGTTACCCGGGCTATGGCTACGGTGGATATCCCGGTTACGGCTGGGGCGGTTACCCGGGCTATGGCTACGGCTATGCGCCGCCGGCCGCGCCGGCACCTGCCGAAAAAGCGGATAAATAAGTAGCACTACACGCGACAGGGCGCACCTGTTTTCAGGGGCGCCCTGTTTTTGATTTACCCGGAAATCTGCAAGACAACTGGCGGGGCCTTCGCCGGACAGAAAGATAAAGGGTTCTGCTGTCCGGTATTCGCTATACCTGGCCGGCGACGCCGTTCTGGATCACGCCGGCTTTATCCCATGCCGCACGTTTACGGTAGATGGTGGAAGCGCTAATCTCCAGAAGTGCGGCCGCTTTCGGTATATTGTCGTTACAGAGATCAATCGCACGTTCAATAATCTCTTTTTCCTCCACCCACAGTGGTCTGACACCCGTTGTCGTTACCGGCTCCGCAGGCAGTGTGACATCGGACAAGGACCTTGCCATGCCCGCAGACAGTTCATTAACGGCATCATCGGGTCGATTGACCGACTGCCGTATTTGTTCCGGCAGCATGTCAAAGCCCACCTGCTCACTGTCATTCAACACGATGACATTACGGATGATATTCTGCAATTCGCGCACGTTACCGGGCCATGGATAGCCGGCAAGGGCAGCAGCGACGAGCGGGGACAAATCGTGGAAGCCTTTCCCCTCCTCGGCTGACATTTGCCTTAACATGACTCTCGCGATTACAAGGACATCATCACCCCGTTCTCGCAGGGGCGGCAGGTTGATCGGGATAACATTCAGCCGGTAATAAAGGTCTTCACGGAAACGTCCGGCCCTGACCTCGTTGAGTGGATCACGGTTGGTAGCACAGATAATACGGATATCGACCTGCTCTTCCGTTGAGTCGCCGACCCGCTGGAACTGCCCGGTCTGGATGAAGCGCAGCAGCTTGCTTTGCAGATCGAGATCCATCTCGCAGATTTCATCCAGGAACAGTGTGCCGCCATCGGCACGTGTCGCGGCCCCGTCACGCTGGGCTGACGCACCGGTGAATGCGCCCTTCACGTGACCGAATATCTCGCTTTCCATCAGGTCACGCGGAATCGCGGCACAGTTAAGCGCTATGAATGCCTTATTGTGTCGCGGACTCTCTCGATGGATTGCTTCCGCGCACAGTTCCTTGCCGGTGCCGCTCTCGCCTGTTATGAACACCGTGGCCTTGCTCGGTGCCGCACATTCGATAATACGGTAGATCGCCTGCATCGGCATCGATGCACCGACAAAGCCATGAAAGCGATCTCGCTCGAAGGTTTGCTGATAGCTGATTACCATGTTGGACAGGCGGCGCTTGTCCAGTACATTGTTAACAGTAACGCGCAGCCGTGTTGCATCGAACGGCTTGGCAATAAAGTCGACTGCACCGTAGCGCATCGCCTCGACCGCTGTATCAATCGAGCCATATGCGGTGATGATAATGACCGCACAGTCAATGTCGCATTCGTTAATGTGCTTCAGAATGTCCATGCCGGACATATCCGGCAGGTGGAGATCGAGCAATACGATATCCGGTGTCTGTGTTTCAAGGTGAGCGAGTGCCTCGGCACCATTGTCCACTGCCTCGGTATGGTGTCCGTCGGCATCGAGATAGTTCATGTAAACGGCGGCCAGGGACGCGCTGTCCTCGACCAGTAGTATCCGGGCTTTGTCGGCTTCTTTTCTCATAAGTTACAAACCTTTTTATTCGACCGTCTCTTCCAGTTCGTTATTATCCTGCAGATAGGTGAAATGCTCCCGGTATTTTGCAAGGGTCAGCTGCATGACATCGTTCACGCTGTTACCCAGGTCCCTGGCATGTGACCGGTTGCCTGCTCGACAGGCCACCTCGATATCGCTCGCAAGCTCGTGCAACCGGGCCGCACCGAACGTTCCGGCACTGCTCTTGAGCGTGTGTGCCTCATTTTCAACCGTGTCCATCGAAGAATCATCCAGTGCAGCGGAGAGATTCCCTGCGCGCTGGACCATTTCGTCTATAAACATCTGCATCATCACCGGAACCATGTCCGGCGTGACGTCATCGGCCAGTTGCTGAAATACCTGCTCGTCGAGCAACGGGGTATCGCTGCCTGTTTCCATGGGGGGACTTTCTGCGGGTTCCCCGACGCCTGCCGGCCCGGGCGCTATAACATTCGCCAGGGTTTCCAGTAACAGGCGCTTGTTGACGGGTTTGGGAACAAAATAGTTCATACCTGCATTCATGCAACGGTCGATGTCCTCCTTCATCACATTGGCCGTCATTGCAATAATCGGCACCTGCCCGCCACCCGGCATCGCACGGATTGCCGCGGTCGCTTCCAGACCATCCACTTGCGGCATGCGCAGGTCCATCAGGATCGCGCTGTAGTCTCCCTGTCTGAACATGTCGATGGCCTCGCGGCCATTGTTGGCAATATCAACCGTGTAGCCGGCGTTACGCAGCATAGCGGATGCAACCAGCTGGTTTGCCATGCTGTCTTCAGCGAGCAGCAGCCGGATATCCTCACCACCGGCGTGTGATGTGGGCAGATCGGGTGCGCGCCGGGATGGTCGTTCAATGTCACGACCCGGCTGGAGCGCCATGCTTTCGAGCAGATCGGCAATAAGCAGCGGTGTTGTAATCATATCGTCATACTGACCGTCGCTGATTCGCTGCAGTGCTGCAGGATTCCCGTCAGCGACGAGCAGTAGCAGGCGCTGCACACCAATCATGCGTGCATGCCGTGCAATGTCATCGAGCTCACCGTCCGTTAGCCGGCTGTCTACCAGTATCACTTCCGGCCCCGCAACGTCATGCTCGAGACTGTCTGCGCTTGCGAAGGTGCAGCCCGCCGCTGTACAGGCATTGACGAGTGCGCTGGCAATCAATGGATGGAAGCCAATCGCCAGCCCGGAACGTAACCCGCATGACGGTGCGGGGCGCTGTACATGTCCGGCGGACGGTGTCTGCAATGGAATGTCTATCCAGAAGCGGCTGCCCCTGCCCGGTACACTGTCAATCGTAATGCTTCCCCCCATCACGTCAGCCAGCGCCTTGCAGATCGCCAGGCCGAGGCCGGTACCGCCGTGGCGGGTAGAGTCGGAATTATCTACCTGTCGGAATTCTTCAAATAAAGTTGCCTGTGACTCTGCTGTTATGCCGATACCCGTGTCTTCTACTGTAAAACGCAGGTCGGGACCGTCATCGCGGACGCGTAGCTGTTCAACCCTGAGTATCACGCCGCCCTGCTCGGTAAATTTCAGCGCATTATCCAGCAGGTTAACCAGGATCTGGCGCAAGCGTGCCATATCACCGCGCACCCAGGTATCGACATCCGGGGCCACGCTCGCCACGACAGGCAGCGCCTTGTCACGGGCCTTGAGAGCAACCAGGTCCATCGCGTCACTAATCAGTTCGTACACACTGAAATCCATGTTGTCCAGCTCCAGGTGACCGGCCTCGATCTTGGAAAAGTCGAGGATGTTATTGATCACGCTGAGCAGTACCTTGCTCGATGCCTGTGCGGTCCTGGCGTATAAACGCTGGTCCTTGGTCAACTCGTCTTCCAGC
The DNA here is from genome assembly GCA_029881775.1 of Gammaproteobacteria bacterium. Lineage (GTDB taxonomy): Bacteria > Pseudomonadota > Gammaproteobacteria > UBA9214 > UBA9214 > UBA9214. The sequence continues at coordinate 3,893 of JAOULY010000085.1, read as the reverse complement.
AGTAATCCGAGCGAGCCGAGCACTGCATTCATTGGCGAACGGATCTCGTGACTCATGTGCGCCAGGAAACGTGATTTGGCCCTGGATGCAACCTCGGCCTTCTCCCTGGCGTCGACCAGGGCCTGCTCCCTTGCCTTATGCTCGCTGATATCTCGCACCGTGGCGGTAAAAAAGGTTTCGTCACCGACCTCGACCGCCTGCACCGTCAGCTCCATCGGGAACTGTTCTCCATCCGCGCGCAGTGCCGGAACCTCGATACGGTTTCCCAGGATTGCCCCCTCGCCCGTCTCCAGATACTTCTGCATGCCACTGTTATGCATGTCGCGCATCTCTGGCGGGATAATCAGTTCTGTCATGCTTTTGCCCATGACGTCCTTGCGCTGGTAACCGAAGATCTCCTCTGCCACCGGGCTGAATTCAATGATGTGGCTACTGGCATCGATCGTGACAATGCCGTCCAGGTTGGTATCCACGATGGCGGACCGCATCACCTCGTTCCTGTGTGCGCTAGCCTCGGTCTGCACCTTTTCCGTAATATCGCGCACCAGCCCGACGAACATGCGGCGATCATCGAGAAACATTTCCGATATCGACAGGTTCATCGGGAAGGTGCTGCCGTCCTTGCGTTGTCCTGTTACACGCCGACCCTTCCCGATGATTCTGGCTTCACCGGTTTCCAGGTAGCGATGCAGGTAACCGTCGTGCTCCGTGCTGTATGGTTCCGGCATCAGGCACGAGACATTGCGACCGACCAGTTCCCCGGCCTCGTAGCCAAACAGGCGGGCACCCGCCGGGTTTATGGTATCGATGATGCCGTGCGAGTCGATGGTGACAAAGCCATCAACGGCCGTATCGAGAATGGTAGAGAGACGCAGTTCCTTCTCGGCAAGCTCGCCGGCAAGCGCTTCGCTTTCCTTGATGCTGTTTTGCATTGCGTGCTTTGATTCGGCAAGGCGCTGCGACATGATATTGAAGGCCTCGCCCGTCTCTGCCAGTTCGTCTTCTCCCTTGATATCGACCCGGGTACCCAGTTTTCCCTCCGCGATGGCCCGTGCGGCATGCGCCAGGTTATTCAAGCCGCGGGTCAGGTAGGTGCCGAGAGCAAAAGAAAACAGAGCGACAAGGATGATCTCCACCGCGGCTATACCGCTCAGGTGACGTTGCGCGGCCGTTATCACGCTGTTAACGCGTTCGACCGACAGGCCGAGTTCTACGCGTCCGAACGAGAAATCCTCCTCGACCATGTCCACACCGACGTCAAATACACCATCCTCGATAGCGTCAAGCCGGCTGTCTGCTACAAACGCGCGTTCCAGTATTTGCGGCTTGCCTGCCTCGGCAAGGACGCGTTCGCTGTCCATGATGCGTACATAGACTATGCCGGGTGACGCCAGCGTCTGGGTCACCACGCTGTCGAGCCGGGCGAGATCCGTGGCCAGGACGGCGTCACGAGTGAGGTTGGCCATCGATTCAGCCGTTACCCGGGCACGCAGCGCGAGTTCTTCCTCGCTGGACTCGGTCAGGTATTTGATCCCGCTAAGGACGAGGAACAGCAACAGGCTGCCTTCAATCAGCGCAATGCCGATTATCGTCTTGAGTCGAAATGACACCGCTGATTATTCCTGGTCTGCACTGCCCAGCGTGGCATTGATCTTGAGACTGCGGACATCGTCCCAGTCCGCGTTGCTTGCTGTTTCCAGCCCCTTGATCTTGAGATTTTCGAGTGCAGCACGCCCTTCCTCGTCATTATCCATCGTGGCAAGCGCTTCCCTGACGTCAGCGACGACCTGGCACGGAACGTCCGGGTGGACGGCAATCGCATGCGGGGTGTATCCGGGTGTCGTCCACAGAATGCGCAACTGTTCCCGTACCGCGGGATCAACTGCATTCAGTGTCCTGACGACACCTCCGCCTGCGGGATACAGGCCCTTCGCTACGGACTGATAGACGGAGTCATGTGACGAAACATACCTGGGCTCGATGGCTATTCCTTTGGCCTTGAGGTTTGCCCGCGGCAGTACACTGGCGGCAAAAGCCGCCGGTGCCGGGAAAGCTAGCTGCTTGCCATCGAGTTCGGCCAGCGACTGGATTGGCGAATCCTTGTGTACGACGATGATGCCGCGGATCTGCTTGTCTCTGGCCTTGGCAACGGCCTGGTAACCTTCCTCCCCCTGGTTGAACACAGTGAAATGGTACGGGTTCATATAGACAAAATCGTATTCGCCTGCCCGGACACGATCCTCGAAGGTCGGGATATCAGGGGCGGTTCGGAAGGTGAAGTGGTGCCCCGTGCGCTCCTGCAGGTTACGCAATACGGGTCCCCAGGATTTCAACAGCTTGCCCGGTGCCTGTTGCGGCACAATTGCAAAACTGAACGTGCGCTGCTGAACACTGTTATCGCTATCCGCAGCATTCGCGAAGACACACAGCAGGCAACCGACTAGTGCGAAGGAGAAACTTGTTATTCGACTCATTACGACGGGCTCCTGGATATTTTTGCAAGATTGCATCTAATGATGCAGCAAGGGTTGAGCCAATATGCAAAAACAACGGCTTGCGTGTGCCAAATTGCTCATATATAGCTATTTTTTGCAGATTGCCTTGCAAATTGCAAAGCATAACGCGACATATCGCCAAGCCGACCACACGCCAAATCGCTGCGGCACCCGCTTACCAGGTTAATTTTAATTATTAAATCAGTCACCTGGCAGCCAATTACAGCCGCCGGAACATATCAACTGCAATCCGGCATGTTTCTCGACCGGATTTACATATTTTTCGACACGGGAACCCTGCCGGTTCCGCCCGTCACCCCGCGGCGGCGAAGAACCGGGCTCGCGACTTGTAATCGAAACCTGCAAGCGATGACAGCTGTGAATGGCGGCTGTCACCGCACGGCCTGACTGCAGCAGGCGACTGAACGTTTCAGGACACCGCAGCGTGCAACTGTGCAATACAGCGCGCGCAGGCATCTTTCCGCCTGCCTGCAAACAAGCACTACGCAGGATGTGACAGCGTGCGCGTAGCGGTAAATCCTGCTGCGAATTGCTGCACATCCCCGGCTGCCTGGCATTTTGCATTCTGCGTGAACTTTCCCGAATTGCCTGTGAGCATTTTGCAATTTGCACATACATACAGAGTGGCCAATCTATAACTATTTAATATTTATAGACATATCTGGCCGCAAATTGTTGGCACGCAAATTGAACCCTCATTCCGTGAACACGCGAATGATGAGGATTCAGCATGCAAACAAATAACAAAAGCCACGCTTCGTTTGAGCTTGCCCGCCGTTCACCGGGCCCGCTCATTAAAACCACTGCCTGGTCCCGCCGGGACAACTGCAGGCATTCATCATGAAATCCATTCTCATCGTTGGCGGTGCGGGCTACATCGGTTCACACGTGGTCAAGGCAGTGGCAAAAGCCGGTTACCATCCGGTCGCGCTGGATAACCTCTCGACGGGCCACCCCGATGCCGTACAACACGGGCAGCTTATCGTCGGTTCGATGGCAGACAATGCCCTGCTGGACCAGTTGTTCCGGGAACATGACATTGCAGCCGTGATGCACTACGCCACCATCGGCCAGGCAGGTGAATCGGTTCGCGATCCGGCCAGCTACTACCGTAACAACCTGGCCGCTACCCGGGTCCTGCTCGATGCGATGCACGCCCACGGCATCAAGCGGCTGGTTTTTTCCTCCACCGCTGCAGTGTACGGTAATCCGCAATATTTACCGGTCGACGAGGAGCACCGGAAACTGCCGATAAATCCCTATGGAAGGACCATGTGGATGGTCGAGCAGATGCTTGCCGACTATGACACTGCCTATGACTTGCGCTACGTATCATTACGCAATTTCAACGTGGCCGGGGCAGATAGCGACGGGGAA
>JAOULY010000084.1 GCA_029881775.1 Gammaproteobacteria bacterium | reverse complement strand
ACTAGTAACGGATAAAAAACTCCACCACCGGGTTGCGGTAATGCCGCTGCAACTTGCGCTCCTGCCAGGCGATCGCCGTCAGCGCGCCCCCCATCAATATCAGCACGACCGCCACGATCAGTGACAGCAGCGGCGGGTAGATAACCAGCAGCAAGCCGGCCAGAATCAGTACAATACCTGCAATCATGTCAGTCTCCACGTAAGCTGTCCGTACCAGCATATATCGGGGCAACTGCGCCGAAAACAAGGAGTCGCGCGCTTGAAAAAGGTTGTCATCCATACGCCCGGCGGCTACCGGCAGCTGACCATCGAGCAGCACCCCGACCCCGTGCCGGCCGCGCATGAAGTCCTCATCGAGGTACACGCAGCCGGCGTCAACTTCGCCGACTGCGTTACGCGCATGGGCCTGTACGCTTCGGCAAAACATTACTCGGGCTACCCGATCACACCGGGTTTCGAGGTTGCGGGAACAGTCATCAAGACCGGCGATGCAGTCGCCGACCTGCCGGCAGGCACCCGGGTAATTGCCGTCACCCGCTTCAACGGTTACACAACGCGGCTTGCCGTTGCACGCCACCAGGTGTTCCGCCTGCCCGCCAGCCTGTCACCCGAACAGGGCGCCGCCCTGCCCGCCGCTGCCCTGACCGCCTGGTTTGCCCTGTTCGAGCTGGCCCATGCGCGTGCAGGTGACCGCCTGCTGGTACATTCCGCCGCCGGCGGCGTGGGCAGCATGCTGGTGCAGATGGGAAAATATTCCGGCTGCCATGTCACCGGCGTGGTCGGCGCCGCACACAAGACCAGCCATGTAGCCGCCCTGGGGGCGGATGCGGTTATCGATAAATCATCACAGGACCTGTGGACGGAAGCAGAGCGTATCGCAGCCGACGGCTTCGATGTCATACTGGATGCCAACGGCGTCAGCACCTTGCGTCAGAGTTACGCACACCTTGCGCCGGTCGGGAAACTGGTCGTCTACGGTTTTCACGGCATGTTGAAAACGCGCGGGGGAAAACCGAAGCGGTTGCGGTTGTTGCTCGATTACCTGCGCACACCACGCTTCAGCCCGTTCGATCTCACCACGCGCAATCGCAGCATACTTGGCTTCAATCTCAGCTACCTGTTCGACCGCGAATCGATGCTGCAACGCGGCATGCAAGACATCCTGGCGCGGGTTGAAAACGGTGAACTGCGATTGCCGTCCATAACACCCTACCCGCTGGATAATGTCGCAGCGGCCCACCGCGACCTGGAGTCCGGGCAAACGACCGGTAAGCTGGTGCTGGTAAACGACAGCAAATAACAACGGCGATCACGCATGAAGCGGGATCGCCGCCTGGATGACCTGGCTATGGATCGGCAGCAGCCGGATCGCAGACCTGACAGGTTTTATGTCAGGCAGGTATCCGCAATGGCAGGGCCGACTGCCCGGATTCCTGGATAAGCGCAACCGCCTCTTCAGTTGAATTCACGGCGATAAACTCGACCTGCCCGTCCCGGAAACGGAACGCAACCACCTTGTGATGGCCGCAAAAAATATATTCGATCGAGTCGTGCACACGCAGTGCCTTCAGGCAGTGCTCGCATGGTATCGTGTTTGATCCACTCATGATCCCCCCCGGGATTGGCCAGGCCCCCATGCCCGGCATATAACCCGAAATCGACCACCTCGAGCAGATCTTTAATCGGCGAAATCCAGACGCTCCTGCACCGCCTCGATACCCGCCTGCGCACAGGCCTCGTCCTTGTCACCACCGGGTGCGCCACTGACGCCGACTGCACCGATCAGGCCGCCATTGACGCGAATCGGCAGGCCGCCCTCCATCAACAAGACACCGTCCAGTTCGTTCAGCTCTTCACGAATCCGTGCCATGTTCGTGCGCAGCTCGCCGGATGATGAATTCGACATCACCACGGCATTCGCCTTGTTCCGCGCAATCTCGACCATGTATTTACTCACGAACACATCACGCATTATGACAACAGGATCACCACTGCGGTCGGTAACAACAACGGCCACCTGGTAGCCTTCCTTGCGGCAGGCCGCCACCGCGGCCGTGGCAATATCCCGCGCCGGGTCCAGCCCGAGCAGGCGCGTTGGCACCAGGTCGGTTGCGTGGTTCGGACCTGACAGTAATGCCATCAGCACGATTATCCAGCCATTCAACGAGCGGTCATTCCGCATATAACACCTCCATACATAGCCTTTACATACACTTGCCCTGCGGGTGCAAACTGGTCACACTCGGAACGTATTCAATATATAACAGTCTCACCAGGGTATGCGACCAACAGGAATTTATTCATTTGCATGGCTTCGACTGCCGGTTCTGCTGGCATGTTGCCTCATCATGATGCCCGCGTTTGGCATAGACAAACCCTACCCCGGCCCCTTCATCGAGCGCGAAGACCTGCTGGTCGTGCTGCGCCAGCGTACACCGGAACAAATGGCCGCGTTCTACGAGGCGCGCGGCTTCCCCGGGGCGGCCATCGAACGGATTAAAGCAAGCTGCTTCGTTACCGTACACATGGAAAACCGCGGCCATGACGTTATCTGGCTGGACACCGCGCTGTGGACATTTACCAGCAAGGGCAAGCCGCTGGAACGGTTTGACCGCAGTTACTGGGACAGCCAGTGGGACAGCATCAAGCTGCGCCAGGCAAGCCGGTCAACCTTCGGCTGGACACAACTACCGGCGTTGCGTGACCTGCAGCCGGACGAACCGGTCGGCGGCAATCTCGTTTTTCCGGGCAACACGGAGCGCTTCGACATGACACTGAATCTGCCGACCGGAGCCGACCGGCAGGGTAAACCGATCACGCTGGAATTCCGGGACGTCGAGTGCCTGCAAGAGGTCGAAGCCGAGTGACTGCAAGATTCGTATCGAGCTGCGCCGGCCTGCTGCTGTTATGCCTGGCAGTGCAGTTGCCCGCCGGTGAACTACCGGCGGGGGTGATGCCGGTCGCCGGCATTGAGGCACCGCCACTGCAACTGGATAACCTGGACGGTGTGGCCTATGACCTTGCCGACAGCGGCGGACACTGGCGCTTCGTGCACTTCTGGGCGAGCTGGTGTGGTCCGTGTCGACGCGAAATGCCCAGCATCCAGAAGATGCTGCCGTTGATCGAAGGAACAGATATCGAAGTCGTCCTGGTCAACACCGCGGAAACCGAAGACGAGGTATTCACCTTCCTCGGTATTGTTGCACCCGACCTGGTACCGCTGCTGGACACGGACGGGCTGGTCACGCAAGCCTGGCAACCACGCGGCCTGCCCTCCACCTACCTGGTCGATCCCGGGGGACGTATCCGTTACCAGGTACTCGGCGGACGGGAATGGGAAAAGCCCGCCTACGTTGAATTCCTGCGGGGTTTGGCCAGGTAAAACACGCTTCTGTTTATTTTAACCAGGCTATCAGGCAAAACGCATCACACACCATCAACTACCGTCATTCCCGCGCAGGCGGGAATCCAGCCCATGGAGCGCTACTGAACTATCTTCTACTCCACCGCCAGGCTACGGTTACTCATTACACGAAGGGTGTCCATTAATACCTCCTACGCCTTCATTTATTTTTTACTGCCCTGGATAGTGCAGGAATGACGGTTCATTGGGTTTCGGGCACTCCTGAGTTATTCAGGCAACCCCTTCATTGTGAGCAAAGCGAAGCAATCTCATGAATGCATTACAACGCCTGGCAGATTACTGTGGCATACCCGGCCACATACTTCCGCACTTTACCGGAACCAGGCCCTACAACCACTTCAACAGGTAATAAATAAACTGTCCTTCCGAGGATTTTGACGGACCAACAACGCGGGCCGCGTGGCGCTTGTTGTCCGGATCGGCGGCGGCCAGCGTCTCTTCCAGTGTGTTGAATATTTCGACACAACCGGCCGGATAGCGTTTGCGACTGGTCCGCGGCGTAAAGATAACCGCGAAGCGTTCCTGCGACACATTGGTTTGCGGGTCTGGCGGGACGATCCCGCGCAGGCTCATGCCGGCGTCCCGCCGTGCTGCAAGCCGGGGCGCAACATCCACACCAGCACCCAGCGATCGGCCGCCACGCGTTCAAGGCAAACCACGGTTCCCGGTGTATAGCTGACACAGTCGTGTTCCATGTCGCCTGTCACGAGGCGTGCAACCAGCCGCGCCATGAACGGCAAATGCCCGACCACCAGCGTGTCTTCCTGCCAGACATCGACATCGGCAACGAACTCGTCCACCGAATCATTCGGCGCAATCCCGTCCGTCGCCTCCGGCTTGCCGCCGCGCAACACCTGCTTTGCCAGCAATGCCGCCGTTTGCTCCGCACGCAATTTGCCGCTGTGCCACACGCGCGCAACCCGCACACCGCCATTACCGAGTTGCCGTGCAATATGCTGCACATCACTGATGCCCGCCGCGCTGAGCGGTCGTGCCGGGTCATCCTGCTTGTCAACCGCCTGCCCGTGTTGCGCCAGGAGTAATCGCATATCTGCTTTACCGTGCAAAGGGAACAATGACAGTCTACTTCGAAATAAAGTCGACAGCAGCCTTTACCACCTCGCTATCGCGCAGAATGCGCCCATGGCCCAGCCCGCTGGTCTTCATGAACAGGGCATTCGGCCAGGTTGCCGCAATGCGCTGGCCCTGCTCCACCGGGACACTGGTATCCTGCTCGTCGTGAATAACCAGCGCCGGCACGTCAAGCTCACCGATAAGATTGACCGTGGAAGTCAGCTCACTGTAGTCCTCACCGAAACGCAACGCCAGACGCCGCCACATGTCGTCAACCACATCGGGATGCATGGCGAGCGTGTTCGAGAAACTCTCCACCAGGAATTCGACATCCGAGGGCGAACTGATAATAACTGCACGATTCAACAGCAGGCCGTGCTTCAGCGCGTAGGACAGGACCGGCCCACCGAAGGAATGCGTAATCGCCGCATGCAGGGGCCCGAAGTGTCTGTCGAGCTCGCGGATGACCGCTGCGCACTCGATTATGCTGGTACTGTTACCGGGCGTCTCACCATGACCAGGCAAATCCAGCGATATAACCTGGTAGCCCGCCTCCAGTAACGGCGCCACGAACGCCGCCACCTGGCTGCCCCGTCCGGACCAGCCATGCACAAACAAGACACGGGGACCTTCATTCCCCCAGCGGTAAATGACTACCGGGACATTGTTAACCAACAGGATCTCGCGGTCCGCTTCGCGCGCTGCGCGCTTGCCGGCCGCCGATTCCGGGAAGCGACGGGTACGAAACCACAGGTCAAATGCCCGGCGCCCCATCAGGCGCGGAAACACAGCGCCCACCCGGCCAAACATAAAACGCATCATGCGCAGACTGAACGGCACCGGTCGGGCCGCGTCGCGATTTCCATGCAACTGCTCCTTGCGCGCCATAATTAGTCCGGGTGCCTCATGTATTGATCCCTCTATTCACTACAGACTCCACTGCAGCCCGATAGGTTCGTCCCAATTCCGCCCAGCACAGTGACGACAGGTCCGGCGCCGCGGGCAGCGCCTGCCTTTGAAACTGCCCATGCAACGCCAGCAGGGCATCGGCAAGTGCCTCGCTCTCGCGCGCCGGGTCGTCCGGGTAAGACGGGTAACGGCAGGCCGCCGGCAACAGCTCCGGGTATGACAGGCGGTCCGGCACCAGCGGGAAACAGCCGCAGGCCGTCGCCTCCAGTACCGCCAGCCCCTGGAATTCATGCAGCGCGGTCGACAGCACCACGTGGGACTCATGCAGCAGCCGGCGATACGCCGCCGCGTCCTGCACGTAGCCCCACTGACCGATATAAGGCGCGAGCGCCTGAAAATGATCGGCAAACGTGGCCGGTTGCCGGCGAAACTGCTGGCCGATGACATGCACGCGGAATTCAACGCCCGCCGCCTTCAGTTTCAGCAGCGCGGCAAACAGGCGCTCCGGCGCCTTGTCGAATTCCCAGCGATGATTCCACACCAGCGTGAAAACACGGCCGGGCGCACGCGCCGGTTCATACCATGTCGCCTCCAGCGGCACCGGCAGCACGCCCGACCTGTCGGCCAGCTGATCGATAATGCCCGGCGGCACGGCATCCGGCATTTGCCTGAGCAGGGCCCCGGCACCCGCTAGCAGGCCGGCGCGATTGTGTTCGCTGTTGAACAGCACACGGTCGGCCGCCAGCATGGTGTACAGGCTGGTCATTTTCGGTTCGATAAACTGCGTGCCGTCCGGCTGCTGCGGATAGTCAAACTGGTTCTCATGGCAATACACCAGCGACGGAATGGCTGCCAGCGCCGGTACCAGGCCCTTCAGCGCAGAAAGATCGGTCATCGAGGTGGCAATGATGACATCGTAGTCCTGCTCGAGCGTGTGCCGTTCGGAAAACGCCCAGCTCAGGCTGTTGCCGCGCACGCGCCAGTTGAAATGGCGCGCCGGCAGCGCCAGCACGGTCCAGTCCCAGTCGGGGAACGCCGCCACCAGACCGCGGCGCCAGCGGCGATGGCTGTGTGCATCGTAGGCAGACAGCAACAGCACCCTCATGTCATGCCCTCACACATTCGCCGGCTGCTCCTCGTGCAACCAGGTCCGTCCTGAATAGAAACGCGCCATGAACACGAACAACAGTGCCGTCGCCAGCATCAGCAGCGTGAAAAACAGGAAGTAGTCGGCACCGGCCAGCCGGCTGCTGCCATCCGGGTTGTTGATAAAAAAGTTGACTGCACTGGTAAACAGGTTGCCGAGGGAAATCGACAGCATAAAGAAGGCCATCACGAACGACTTCATTGCGCGTGGCGCCTGCGTGTAGGAAAACTCGAGACAGGTAATCGACACCATCACTTCAGCGGACGTCAGCACCACGTAAGCCAGCAGCTGCCAGCCGATGGACGGTGTACCGCCATTGTCGATGGAAACCTGCACCAGCGTCGGGATAGAAAAGGCAACGGCTGTCATGAACAGGCCTGCGCCGATCTTGCGCAGTGGCGTCAGTGCAAACACCCGGTCGATGGCCGGGTACAGCCGATAGGCGAATAGCGGGATCAGCAGCATCACCAGCAGGGGGTTGGCCGCCTGCACCTGGGCCGGCAACACTTCCACACCGAACAATACCCGGTCCATGTGCTGTGCCTGCAGCACCCATGATGACGCCGTCTGGTCGAACAAGGCCCAGAACACCGCGACGAACAGGTACAGCACCGACAGGCGGCCCAGCGCAGCCAGTCCGACCCGGCCCAGCGCCTCGCGTACAAATGCGCGGCCGCCGGGCGGTATATGCACAAACCGGTGGCGGCCGGCCCGGAATATCAGCGTTGCCAGCAACATCAACACACCCGGCACGGCAAAGGCGACGGCCGCACCGTGGTGCTTCAGCAACCAGGGCGTGGCCAGCGTGGAAATGAACGCGCCGAGATTGATGGCGAAGTAGAACCAGGCGAACGCACGCCCGAGCAGTCGCTGGCTGGTGGCACCGAACTGGTCGCCCAGGTGTGCCGATACGCACGGCTTGATACCGCCGGCGCCAAGCGCTATCAGGCCCAGCCCGATCGCCAGGCCGATGCGCGTATCGTCAACGGCGAGTGAAAAATGCCCGGCACAATAC
>JAOULY010000083.1 GCA_029881775.1 Gammaproteobacteria bacterium | reverse complement strand
GGTCGCCGTTGCCGTTGGGGCCTTCCGGGTTCACGTAGATCAGACCCATGTGCAGTGCGGCCAGCGGTTTCTCCAGCTTGCCGTCCTTGTCGTAGCGCTTGTCGTTGGCCAGCATCTTTGTCTCCGGCCCCCAGTAAACGAGGTCCGCTTCCCAGTCGTCCGCACGGCCGCCGGCAAAGCCCAGCGTCTCGAAACCCATCGACTCCAGCGCGACGTTACCGGCGAGGATCATCAGGTCGCCCCATGACACGTTGCGACCGTATTTCTGCTTGACCGGCCACAGGATGCGGCGTGCCTTGTCGAGGTTACCGTTATCCGGCCAGCTATTGAGCGGCTCCAGGCGAATCTGCCCGCCATCGCCACCGCCACGGCCGTCATGCACGCGGTAGGTACCGGCGCTGTGCCAGGCCAGGCGAATCATCAGGCCGCCATAGTGGCCCCAGTCGGCCGGCCACCAGTCCTGGGACGTGGTCAGCGCCTGTTCGATATCTGCTTTCAGGGCTTTCATGTCAACGCTGCTGAATGCCTCAGCGTAGTCAAAATCTTCACCGTAGGGGTTGGACCGCGCATCGTGCGAGCGCAGTTGTTCGAGATCCAGCAGCTCAGGCCACCAGAACTGGTTCGATTTCGCCATGCCCCCGGCATGTGCAGGAATCGTGATCAGCGGTGCTGACATGATTGCTGCGACCAGCGCAGCGGCAATTTTCGTTTTCCCTGGCATCAAAGTACCCTCCTTTTTTCAATTCTCTGCAATGAAAGACCTGGTAGTACAGAACGACATGTTCGCAACATACCCTGCCCGCTTCAAACAAACCACGAAAACAGTGCCATTGACGAATCGGCCCGTCACCGACCCGTTTGTGATTACCTGCTGGTGAGCATAGGCACAACTATACTATTTATCTAATTTATGATAACAATAATAGCGATTGTTAATGACTAACAGACCTGCACCATGACCCTGACCGAATTGCGTTACATTGTTGCCGTTTCCCATGAGAAACATTTTGGCCGGGCCGCCAGGGCCTGCCACGTAAGCCAGCCTACACTCAGTATCGCCATCAAGAAACTGGAAGAGGAGCTGGGCGTACAGTTGTTCGAACGCAAGGCCAGCGAAATTACCGTCACGCCGGTCGGCGAACGCATTATCGAACAGGCCCAGCGCACACTCGAAGCGGCGGATGGCGTCAGGCTTGCCGCCCGGGAAGGCAAGGACCAGCTGGCGGGACCGGTCAGGATCGGCGCCATCTACACCATCGGCCCATACCTGTTCCCGGATCTGATTCCACGCCTGCGCAAGCATGCGCCGGACATGCCGCTGGTCATCGAGGAAAACTTCACCGCGGTCCTGGCGGAAAAACTCAAGCAGGGTGAACTCGATGTCATTATTATCTCGCTGCCGTTCAAAGAACAGGGCATCCTGACGCTGCCGCTTTACGATGAACCCTTTGTGGTACTGCTCCCCGCGGCCCACCCGCTGACACAACGCAAGTTCATCAACTCGAAACAGCTGGAGAATGAGCCGGTCCTGCTACTCGGTGCCGGGCACTGCTTCCGCGACCAGGTGCTCGAGGCCTGCCCGGCCTGCCTGCCGAAACCCGGACTGGAGGGCGATTTGTCCAATACCGTGGTTGGCAGTTCGCTGGAAACAATCCGGCACATGGTCGTGTCCGGCCTTGGCATTACCATCCTGCCGTGTACGGCGACCGGTGCAGACCGTTACTCGCAACGCTTGCTGGCGGTCCGGCGCTTTACCCGGCCGATCCCGACGCGCACCGTGGCGCTGGCCTGGCGCATTTCCTACCCCCGCCCGAAAGTAATTGATGCCATCGGTCAGAGTGTTGCCGAATGCGGATTCACCTGCGTGAAACCTGTTCGCCGTAAACGGGTCTGATCCGGGTAGTACAGACCTTTGCCTGATAGTGGCGGGATCCGCGCATACGGCTAATGCCTGTCTGCGATGAATAGGATATGATCAACCGTAACAGGCACTTAACAACAACACTGGATGCAGGAGCACGATGAATATTTTTCGCATCACGCGTTACACGCTGGCATACGTCCTTGCTACCCATGTCATTGCCGGCCACGCGGCAGCCCCCGCCCCCGCGAGTGTCATCGCCGCCGAGGCGCAACGCAAAAGCTTTGCCAATGAACTCGAGGCACTGGGCACCCTCACTGCCAACGAATCCGTTAACCTCACCGTAAACGTCACCGAGACGGTCAGCGCCGTGCATTTCGATGACGGCGACCGGGTGAAAAGTGGCGCGGTACTGGTGGAAATGACCAGCCGGGAGGAACACGCGCAACTGGAAGAGGCCCGCGCCACTGTCAATGAAGCACGCCGGCAATACGAACGCATTCGTTCGCTCGAGGCAAAGGGCACGGCGGCCAAATCATTACTCGACGAACGCCAACGCGAGTGGGAAACAGCACGTGCACGGCTCAATGCCATTGAATCACGACTGACAGATCGCCTGGTCAAGGCACCGTTCGACGGGGTACTCGGATTGCGTGACCTGAGCGTCGGTGCGCTGGTGCAACCCGGCGACCGGGTAACGACTATTGACGATGACAGCGTCATGAAGGTCGATTTCCAGGTGCCGGGTACGCGCCTTGGCATGCTGCAGACGGGACTCGATATCATTGCAACCTCCAACGCGTTCCCCGATCGTCGCTTTGAAGGTACCGTCAAATCCATAGACAGCCGCATTGACCCGGTAACACGCTCCATACGCGTTCGCGCCCTGCTACCGAATCCGGACCGGCTGCTGAAACCCGGTATGCTGATGCAGGTGGTGTTGCTGTATAACCCGCGGCAAGCGCTGGTGATCCCCGAAGAAGCACTGCAGCCGCTCGGCACGCGTCAGTATGTGTACGTCGTCGATGAAGGCAACGAAAACAAGATAGTCAAGCGCGAAATCAAAATCGCCGGACGCCGTCCGGGTGAAGTCGAAGTACTGGACGGCCTGAATGTCGGGGAAAAGGTTGTTACACACGGCAATATCAAGCTGCGCCCCGGGCAACCGGTTGACATACGCGTCATCGATGACGGCAGCCAGACGCTGGCCGATATGCTCCGCTCGTTACAGGACGGTAACAAGACCGAATGATCCTTTCTGACATATCAGTCACCCGGCCGGTGTTTGCAGCAGTCATGTCGCTACTGCTGATCGCCTTCGGCCTGCTCGCCTTCGACCGCCTTGCGCTGCGCGAATACCCGGATATCGATGCACCCATCGTATCCATCACCACCCAGTACCCGGGCGCTGCTGCCAACGTGGTCGAAAGCCGGATTACTGAAGTCATCGAAGACCGTATTTCCGGGCTGGAAGGCATTCGCTATATCACATCCGTGAGTGAAGACGGACGCTCGCGCATCACGGTCGAGTTTGACATCAAGCGCGATATCGATGATGCGGCGAACGATATGCGCGACCGCATCTCGACCATCCTGGACGACCTGCCCGTCGAGGCCGAGCCACCGGACATTAGCAAGGATGACAGCAACGACGATGTCATCATGTGGCTTAACCTGGCCGGTGAAGGCATGAGCATTCCGGAGCTGACCGATTACGCGCGCCGGTACCTCGAAGACCGCTTTTCCGTTCTCGATGGCGTGGCACGTGTACGCATCGGTGGCGGACAGGTCTATGCCATGCGTATCTGGCTGGATCGCAGTGCACTGGCCGCCCGCAACCTGACCGTGACGGACGTGGAAACAGCACTGCGCGCAGAAAATATCGAGTTGCCGGCCGGCAGTATCGACTCCGATCTCAGGCAGTTTACCGTGCGTACCGAGCGCACCTTCAAGGATGCGGACGACTTCGCACGGCTGGTACTCGCGCACGGTGACAACGGCTACCTGGTCCGCCTCGGTGACGTGGCGCGTGTCGTGCGTGGCACGGCAGAAGACCGCCTGTTCTTCCGCGGCAACGGTGTGCCCATGGTCGGCATCGGCATCACCAAGCAATCGACTGCCAATACGCTCGCCGTCGCGCGCGCTGCAAAAGCGGAAAAAGACCGCATCAATGCTACGCTGCCGGAAGGCATGGCGATCAAACAGAGTTATGACAGCTCGGTGTTTGTCGAAGGCGCCATCAGGGAAGTCTACAAAACGCTGTTTATCGCCATCGCCATGGTGGTTGGCGTCATCTACCTGTTCCTTGGCAGCATGCGTGCCATGCTGGTACCCGCCGTGACGGTACCGGTCTCGCTCATCGCCACCTTCACCGTGCTGCTGGTGCTGGGCTTTACGCTGAACATTATCACCCTGCTCGCGCTGGTGCTGGCGATCGGCCTGGTGGTCGATGACTCAATTGTCGTGCTGGAAAACATCCATCGCCGCATGGAGGAACACGGCGAGACGCGCCTGGTGGCCGCCTACCGGGGAACGCGCCAGGTCGGCTTCGCCGTTATCGCCACCACCGTGGTACTGGTCGCCGTATTCGTGCCCATCGCGTTTTTGCAGGGCGACATCGGACGGCTGTTCTCGGAATTTGCACTGACCATGGCAGCCGCCGTCTCGTTCTCCAGTTTCGTGGCGCTGTCACTTTCACCCATGCTGGCCTCGAAGGTGCTACCGGAAGACAGGCAGCATGGTCGCCTGTCACGCGCGGTTGATCACGTCTTCAGGCGGATCCGAACCGCCTACAACCGTGCACTACAGAGCGCCCTGCGCCACACCATCGTGGTCGGCCTGGTGTTTGCCGGCGTACTCGCCGCATCATTCTGGTTACTGGATCGAATACCGGACGAGTACACACCGAAGGAGGATCGCGGCGTGTTTTACCTCATGGTGACCGGCCCTGAAGGCGCAAACTATGAATATATCTCGAACTACATGACCGAGATCGAGCAACGCATGATGCCGCTGGTCGAAAGTGGTGAAATCAGCCGGCTGCTGGTCCGTGCACCGCGCGCGTTCGGCAACTTCGAGATCTTCAATACCGGCATTGTCATTAACGTCCTCGATGACTGGTCAAAGCGACGCTCCGCCTGGGACATCATGGATGATGTGCGCACGCGCCTGGACGACCTGCCCGGTGTGCGCGCCTTCCCGGTCATGCGTAGCGGCTTCGGCGGGCGCGTGCAAAAACCGGTGCAGTATGTGCTGGGCGGTGGCACCTACGAAGAACTGGCTGAATGGCGCGACACCCTTGCCGGCAAGATCGAGGAAGACAACCCGGGGCTGATCGGACTTGACTGGGATTACAAGGAAACCAAGCCGCAACTACGCGTCATTATTGATTATGACCGGGCCGCCGAGCTGGGCGTGAGTGTCAACACCATCGGGCGCACACTGGAAACCCTGCTGGGTTCACGGCGCCTGACGACCTACATTGACGACGGCGAGGAGTACGACGTGATCCTCGAGGGTGAACGCAGTGCGCAGCGCACACCGGACAACATGGAAAATATATATGTTCGTTCAACCCGCACCAATGCGCTGGTGCCGTTGAGCAATCTTGTCCGTCTCGAGGAGTTTGCCGACTCCATTGCGCTGAACCGTTACAACCGCGTGCGCTCGATTACCCTGGAAGCCAATCTTGTTGACGGTGTGTCGCTCGGCGACGCACTGGCGAAGCTCGATCAAATGGTAAAGGATTATCTGCCTGATGAAGTGATCATCGATTACAAGGGACAATCGCGTGACTATCAGTTCAGCGGTAAATCGATCATTTTTACGTTCCTGCTCGGTATCGTGGTTGTGTTCCTGGTGCTTGCTGCCCAGTTCGAAAGCTGGGTACACCCGTTTATCATCATGCTGACGGTGCCACTGGCAATGGCCGGCGCACTGTTCGGCCTGTTCATCAGCGACCAGACACTGAATATATACAGCCAGATCGGCCTGATCATGCTGGTTGGCCTGGCCGCCAAGAACGGTATCCTGATCGTGGAGTTCGCCAACCAGTTGCGCGACCAGGGCCAGCCGTTTCGCGAGGCATTGACCGGCGCCGCGGAAATTCGTCTGCGGCCGATTGTCATGACCGGCATCACCACCGCCGCCGGCTCCATTCCCCTGCTGTTGTCCAGTGGCGCCGGCACCGAGACGCGCGTCGTGATCGGCACCGTGATCCTGGCGGGCATCCTCGCCGCGACCTTCTTTACGCTGTTTATCGTACCGGTTGCCTACGACCTGCTGGCGCGCCGCACCGGCTCACCCCACCGCGTGCATCGACAGCTGGAAAATGAAATGGACACGGACACCCGTCCAACAGCAAAAAAATAACTGCCTGAAGAGAACAGTTTCAGGTTCACTGCTGCATCACAAACTCCCGCTCCCGAAGGGAGAGGAGATTTTTCTTTTTGCAGAGTGGGTATCCGATACGTGACCCCCTCCCCCTCAGGGGGAGGGTTGGGGAGAGGGGATTTGAACGGTATTTTATATCAGATGCAAATCAACAAATTCGCGCTCGTTGTTTCCCTTGGCCTTGTTACCGGCTGCGCCTCCACGTCGCTGCCCGAAGGCCAGCCGGATCCCCTGTCCTTCATTGAACTGACAATCTCGGACGCACAGCAGGCCATCAGGCAACGGCGGATAAGCTGCGAGCAACTCACCCGGCGCTACATCAGGCGTATTGAAACCTATAACCAGGCCGGTGGACTCAACGCCATCATTTATATCAATCCACGCGCGCTGCAACGCGCCCGGGCGCTCGATGAAAAATTTGCCGCCGGTGCTGACATGAAGCGCCTGCACTGCATGCCGGTTATCCTCAAGGACAATTTCGACACCGCCGACATGCCCACCGAGGCCGGCTCAATCGCCCTGCAGGGATCATTGCCCCCGGATGATGCCTTCATGGTGAAACGCCTGCGTGACAACGACGCTATCATCCTTGCCAAATCAAACATGGCCGAGTGGGCGTTCAGCCCCTACGAGACCGTCAGTTCGACCCACGGCATCACCCGTAACGCCTATGACACCGAACGGGTACCGGCCGGTTCCAGCGGCGGGACCGCGTCGGCGATTGCCGCCAATTTCGGCATCATCGGCATGGGCACCGACACCGGGAACTCGATACGCGGCCCGGCCTCGCACCTGGCGCTGGTCGGTATACGCTCAACCATCGGCGCCACCAGCCGCGACGGCATCGTCCCGCTGCTGCTGAATCGCGATATCGGCGGCCCGCTGACGCGCACCGTGACCGATAACGCCATCGTCTATTCGGTGATTGCCGGCGCAGATCCCGCCGACCCGCTCACCCTGTCCGCCGCCGGTCGCAGCAAGGCCGACTACAGTGTCTACCTCAGGCGTGATGGCCTGAAAGGTGCCCGGCTCGGCGTACTGCGCGCGCTGGTGGACAGCAGCGATGCCGATCCCGAGGTGACTGGCGCCATGAACAAGGCAATCGAAGAACTGCAAATCGCCGGTGCAGTGATCGTCGACCCGTTCAACATTCCCGACTTCGACCGGCTGCGCCAGGCCACCGGTTTCTGCAGCCGCTTCAGGTACGACCTGCAAAACTACCTGGACACGCTGGGCGCCGCGGCGCCGATAAGCTCACTCGATGAGGTCGACCGTGACCGGCGTTACCTGCCGGGCAGCGCGGAGGCCATGGAATGGGCAATGTCAGCCACCGGC
>JAOULY010000082.1 GCA_029881775.1 Gammaproteobacteria bacterium | reverse complement strand
TCTGATAGAGAAGACCCCCTCGTTCGCGCTGAGCGTGATGAAGACCCTCGTAACCAGGCTCCGTAACGCGGATAAAATGATCTGAAACGGTTTCGACCGGATACCGCACAAACTCAATAATAATTATCGGCCCGTATAAAATAACCGTTGCCAGTTCACTGCTGACCGCCAGGCAATAATTTCGGACACCCCCGGTCCGGGCAGATACCCCTGGCTTATAAATCGGGCACAGGCGCAAGCTCGATGAGCAGACTGCGCTATACCCCCGAATGCAAAGCTGAAATGGCCAACATGCCAGGTATCCCCCTGAAAAGCATGCCCGGCTCCAATTCCGTTGACGCCGGGTCAGTCTGCAAAGCCACCCGTGCACGCGCAAATCCAATTGCAATACCTAATAATTCCATATAACATGTTGATTCTAATAACAGAAGATGAGCCCCCAGCATCATGATTAGACTTTTTCTGTTGCCATATCTGCTGCTTGCGGCAACGCTGGCGGGCGCTGCTGATATACCCGCGGAAATCGAGTCCTGCATGCGGCAGAACCTGCCACAGACGACATCCATGCAGTCGATCGAATTGCGCGTTGTGGACCGCAGCCACTACGAGCAAATTCTCGAGTCCGACATCTTCCTCAAGCGCTTCTCCGAGGAACAGGCGCGCGTGATGATGTATTTCCATGAGCCGGTGGATATCAGGGGCGCACGCTTCCTGATCATCGAGAAGCAACCTCAAAACGACATGTACATCTACATGCCCAGCCTGTTCAAGGTCAGACGCGTCACCTCCAAGCGGATTTCCAGCTCCATCATGGGAACCGACTTTTCATATGAGGATTTTGAACGCATCCACGGCATGCTCACCGATATCAGCGCCAAGCGCCTGCCCGATGAGACACTCGCGGGACGATCTGTTTTTGTCCTGGAAAGTTTTCCCGAGCAGGGTTCCGGTTACAGCCGGGTTGCAACCTATATCGACAAGCAAACCTGCATCCCCCTGCAAACAGACCTGTTCGAGCATGGAGACCAGCTGCGCAAGCAGATGACCGTCGCACCGGATGACATCAAACAGGCCGGTGACATCTGGTACCCGGCGCAGCTGTTGATGAAGGACCTGCGCGACAAGACCCAGACTACACTGTTTGTAAAGGATATCCGTATTGATACGGAACTGGACGATGGACTATTCGACCCTGAACAATTGAAACAGGTCGATGTTCCGACCCTTAAACCCTGAACGACACACACATGGATCCCGGTAAAGAATAATACAAAACTAATGGGGATTTTCGAAAAAACATCCGCGCTTGTAGCGCGCTCCACCAGCATCATCCTGGTAATAGTCGCCGTACTCTTCGCGGCGACCATTACCCAGGTCATCGATCTGAAAACAGGCCAGTTGCGCATCGAGATCGATCCGTCGGCAAACCGGCTGATTCCCCAGGACGAACCCGCCAAGCAGTTCTATGACAAGGCTCGACAGATATTCGGCAGCGACGAAACCCTTGTCATTACGCTGACCTCGGATAACGTATTCACGCGCGACACACTGGAACGCATCGATCGCATGACCCGGCGCATCAGCGAACTCAATACCGTTCATCATGTCGTCTCACTGACCAACGCCCTGGATATCCGCAGTACCGAAGAAGGTCTCGATATCGCGCCTTTTATCGAGAACATTACCGATGACACCGCAGACATTACCGCCATCCGGACGCGGGTCCTGGCCAACCCGATTTACCGCGGCAGCCTGGTCTCGACCGGCGGCGACACCACGGCCCTGATTGTCTATTTCCATGACATCTCGGACAGCGAATTCATGCGCCAGGGCATCCACGACCAGATCACGACCATCACCACCGAGGAAAAAGGCAACAACGTGATCAGTTTCACCGGTGCACCACATTTCAAGGTGTCACTGATGAAGACACTGATTCACGAACTCATCTGGACACCACCGATGATCGCCCTGGTGCTGGCCATCATACTGGCCCTCTCCTTCCGGACCTTGCTGGGCGTGGTGGTCCCCCTGCTCACGGTCACTGTTGGCGTAGTCATGACCCTCGGCATCATTGCCGGAATGGGTTATTCCCTGAGCATGATATCGGTACTGGTACCCCCCCTGCTGATGATCCTGGGCCTGTCCTATTCGGTGCATGTCGTCTCTGAATATCACCAGGAACGTGCCGCCACCGCCACAGACAAAACGGAACTGGTCAGGTCGACGCTCAAACAGGTCATGTTGCCCGTGGTACTGACAGGCGTGACCACCACAGCCGGTTTTGTCGCGCTCATCGTCAACCCGATCACGGCGGTCAAGGAGTTCGGCATCTTCGCTGTCATCGGTGTCGTGATCATCACCCTCCTCTCGATCACCTTCACACCCGCACTGCTGAAACACCTCGACCGGAAAAATGCAGGCGCCGCCATGCACAAGGCGCCCGGCACGTTGATGTTCGACCGCTTCACTGACCGCGTAGCGGCCTTTGACCTGAACCGGCGCATCGGCATATTCACCGTGTCCGGCCTGTTGTTCGCACTGGCCCTGGCCGGCATGGCCAACATCAAGGTCAGCACCGATTTCATGGCCAGCTTTGCGGAAGACTCGGAGGTGCGCACCGGCTTCAATGTCGTCAACGAAAAACTCGGTGGCGCCAACCCGCTTTACATTGTCGTCGAAGGCACCCAGCCGAACACCTTCAAGGAACCGGGCAACCTCGAGATCATCAGGGAACTGCAGGACTGGTTAGTCAGCCAGCCGGAGATCGGCGGAAGCACCTCGGTCGCCGACTACATGATGCTGGTAAACCAGGCCTTTCACGACAACGACCCGGCCTTCTACAGCATTCCAGACAGCCGCCGCCTCATTACCCAGCTGATATTCCTGAGTTCCAACGATGAACTGGACCGGATCGTCGACAGCCGCTATCAGACCACGAACATCGTGCTGCGCTCCAGGATATACAGTTCCGAGGACATGGCCGGACTGATCGAGCGTACCAATGCCAGGCTGAAGGAATTACCGGAGCACCTGACGGCAACCATCACCGGCAACCCGGTCCTGATCAACAACACACTCGCGACCATCGTCACTGGCCAGGCAAAGAGCGTCGGCCTGGCCCTGGTGATCGTCTATATCATCCTGTCGACGATGTTCATGTCCCTGCGCATCGGCCTGGTCGCCCTGATCCCGAACCTGTTCCCGGTGGCCATCTATTTCGGCTCGCTGGGATTCTTCGGTATCAGCCTGAACCCCGGCACCAGCCTGATTGCACCGATGGTGCTTGGTATCGCCATCGATGACACCATCCACTATTTCTCGCGCTTCAGCCAGGAAGTGAAACGCTACGCCAATGACCAGAAGGCGACAGTAGCAGCCCTCAAGGCGGTCGGACGGCCGGTGACCTACACCTCGATAGGTCTCTGCCTCGGTTTCCTGGTACTGTTGACCAGCGAACTCAGCATGCAGGTCCAGGTCGGAATTATGGCTTCCTATGCCCTGGCAGTGGCCTGGTTCAGCGATTTCCTGCTGACGCCCGCCCTCTGCAGCAGCGTCCGCATCACCACCCTGTGGGATGTGCTGACCCTCGATCTCGGCGAGAACCCGCAACAGTCCATCCCCCTGCTCAAGGGCCTGCGCAATTCACAGGCGCGTATCGTTGCATTGATGTCCCGGATCGTCGAAGTGCCTGCCGGGCAGCGCATCATTACCAGTGGTAACGAGGGAACGCAGATGTACGTCGTCATAGAAGGCAAACTGACAACCTCATTCAAGGGCGAGGAAGGACGCGTCCATGTCGCTACCCATACGCGTGGCGACGTCGTCGGCGAAACCGGATTGTTCTATGAGAAACGTACAGCTGACGTCGATGCCGTGGAAGACAGCCGCCTGCTGTCGCTGACCCAGAACAACCTGGAACGCCTGAGCCGGCGCTACCCTTACATCGCCACCAAGGTATTCCGCAACCTGAACGAGATCCTCGCCATGCGCCTGTTCAAAACCACGCACAGGCTTGGATGATTACTTAAAACAGAAAATCAATAGAAGACAGCTAACAATAACAGGACAAATGATTGTCGGCCGGCCGCAGGTAAACCGGCCTGTTAGCAGAAAGATAATAAATATATACAGTACGGCAAGGCACCAGACCAATACCTGCCGGACCGGAGTAGCACATGGAAAACAATAACAACCCGAGAGAACTGGCGGAAATCGTGGAAACCTCCATGCGGGAGTTTCGCGAGGGCATGCAGCACCGGGAACAGATGAGCATCCGCATCGGCCGACGCACCACCCAGATCATCCGCTTCGGCATGACGGGTATGGCCATCCTGGGTATGGCGCTGTTCTACCTTATCTTCATCCTGACCAAGGATTTCTCGCAGGTAACGAAACACATGGATCACATGTCAGACTACATGCAGCAGATGCAGGGCGATATTGGATCTATTTCCAGCGACATCGGGCTGATGCAAAAGACCATGATGAATATCAATGACAACACCACCATCCTGCCGGCCATGAACAATGCCGTCGCCAATATGGACGGCAGCCTGGTAAATCTCAGCGGCGACGTCCACTCCATGGTTGAACAGATTCACGCCATGAACGGGAACGTCGGCAACATGGCGGCGAACATACAATTGCTCAACCGGCAGATCACCGATATGAATGTCACCATGGGCTACATGTCCAGCAACGTGAACCAGATGTCCAAGCCCATGAAGATGCTTCCGTTCCAGTGATTGCGTGTCAGTGGATAACTCTGTGAATACACGACCGGCTGGCCAGGCCACCGCCACCTGAATCTGACAAACTGCCGGTGGTGACCGCTCCCTTTCCAGCTTTATGTCATGAAAAATGCGCGCCATGGCCAGGCGCTGCGGCCATCATCACTTCTCCGTGTGCACAAACACGCCGTTCCAGTTCGTGGGCAGCCCGGAATCGCGCAGGTCCATAATCCGCTCCCGGTACAGCCGGTAGACTTTTCTGTCGGGGTGCTGGTTTTGCAGCAGCCGGAATGCCGCATCCGCCTCATCCCAGCGCTGCGCGTAATAGGCGGCCAACGCCTCATCATAGCTTGCCAGCTCGCCCCGCAGCGTCTCGTCGGCATCCGCCGCCACACACAACGGTTCATAGATCGCGACAGCATTTTTCTTGCCCTTGACCTGCACCAGGTCGAGTTTGCGGCATAACATATCAGCGAGACTCTGCCGTGTGAATTCACTGACCACCAGCCCCACGCCGTAGTACTTGGTCAGACCCTCCAGCCGCGCGGCCAGGTTCACCGCATCGCCGATCACGGTAAATTCCATGCGGTCGGGCGAACCGATGTTGCCGAGAAACACCTCGCCACTATTGATGCCCACACCGATCCCCAGGTCGATGCCGTATTCCTGCTGCCACTTTTTGTTGAGGTCTACGAGCCGTTGCTGCATCCCGAGCGCGGCCTGCACGGCATTACGGGCATGGTTTTCCACCTCGACGAGGCTGCCGAAGACGGCGACGATGGCATCACCGACGAACTTGTCGATGGACCCCTTGTTCTCGAAGACCACGGCGACCATCTCGGTCATGTACTCGTTGAGGATGGTCACCAGCTGGTCAGGCGGCCAGGTCTCACTGATGGTGGTGAAACCGCGGATATCGGAGAACAGCACCGAGACCACCTTGCGCTGCCCGCCGAGGTTGACCTCCATGTCGTCACTTACGACGCGCGCAACAATTTCCGGTGACAGGTATCGCGCCAGGTTGCCGCGAACTGCCTCTTCCTTTTTCATCTGCTCGACGAGATTGACGTTTTCGATCGAGGTGGCCCCATGCGCTGCAAGCGTCTGCAACAGGTCGATATCCTCGCGACGGAAAAACTTGCCGGACTTCTTGTTGCCGACATAGAGAATACCGATCACATTGTTATTGTGAATAACGGGTATGCCGATAGTGGCATGCAACTGCCTGAATCGCTCAAGACACTCCCCGCGGATTGCACGATAAGAATCGTTCTCCTGAATGTCATAGATCGTAATCAGCTTTTTCTCACTGCGAATCAGGTCCGCCAGCGTATCCCGGTCTTTCTGCGAGCGTTCCGGTTCGATTTCCACTTCCTTCCCGGAGGCATCATCGCCGAGAAACACCTGCCCTTGAACGGAGCCTTCTCCCGCATAGGTCACGATGCCCGTGGTATCGACGAACAGGGTATTGCGCACGATGGTCGTCATGTGACGAATGATCTCATCGAGATCGAGCACCGATGCCAGGGCATTCTCGAGATGGCGCACCGTCTCCTTGAAATCATATTCCTTGCGGTAAAACAAGCGTTCGATAAATGACTGCACCCTGCTGCTGACCGGATTGAACAGGAATACAACCATGATGGCATACAGGACCGGGTAGATATTTTCACTGGCGGTACCGAACCATGGCTCTACCAGCAAGCGCACGAACGAACCCAGGAAGATGTAGCCGGCGGCCAGCACCACGGTCATCAGGACATAACCCACGGCCCGCTTGACGTAAACATCCACGTCGAAAAGATTGTGCTTGACGATTGAATACCCGATCGCCAGCGGCAACATGCTGTTGAACAGGAGATCGAAATAGGCATTCGGCAACAGCCTGATGCCCAGGAATGCCAGCGAGAAAAAGCTCAGCGACGGGATGCCAGCGCCAAACACGACGCCGATCGCTATGACCTTTGCACGCGCCCGGGCAATGACCGATTGCGTCCGGAACAGGGATACCAGGGTAGCTGCCAGGAATACCGCCAGGGCCAGCAGCAGGTAAAGGTTACCCAGTTGTTTCCAGATGATCGGGACATCACTGTACATGGGCGCCGAAGCAACCATCGTAATGAACAGTGCCAGGGAAACTACATAAGGTGTGCCGATAAACAGCATGCGCCTTGAGCGCAACCAGGATTTTTCCTCGGGAAACACCTGGAAGAAATGCATGATCGGTGCCGCCACGAATGCCACACCGATTGTGGGCACGTGCCCCAGCCATGCCGGTGACAGGCGGCTGGTAAACAGAAATATGGTATAGATGCTGGTAAAAAACATGGCCAGCAGGAAGGCCCACGATGCATTGGCGCCCGGCTTCATGAAGAAGATCACGGCCCCGAATGTGAAGAATACGGCACTGAACAACCAGGTCGGCCCGTACTTTTGAAAGGCCTTCGAAAATCCCAGCGGTACATTCGGCACCGTGATTTCCAGTTCTTCCCCGCCCCGCCGAACCCGGTAGGTGTTTTTTCCGCCCGTGGTTCGATCGGTGAGTACCGTGAGTTCTGACAGACTGTCCGCAAGGACGCCATTCGAACCAATGATACGGTCACCGACCTGCAGGCCCGACTCGGCGGCAATACCCTCCACCGTGACAATCGTAACGCCTTCCATGGTGTTACTGGCGCCCCAGCCAAAATCCGGGGCACGGCTCCAGCTCATGATATTCATGAAATAGGCGACAAACAGGAACAGGAAAACAAGCGAGACGGCGCCCAGTACCGCCAGGTGGTAACTCCTGTGTCCGGATAATCTTTTCTCGCCAGCCGTGGTCCCGCCCCGCATCAACATGGGCTCACTCGCTGATACCACTGTATTGTCAGTTCCCATGGTCAGGC
>JAOULY010000081.1 GCA_029881775.1 Gammaproteobacteria bacterium | reverse complement strand
CCAGATGGCGATCCTGTTGCCCAACTCAAAAACCGAGTTCCTGCAGGTCAATGGCGTTGGCGAGAAGAAACTGGATAAGTACGGTGAAGTGTTCCTGAAAGAGATCGCGGGTTACCGGGAAAAGCACGCCGGCAATTCAGTGCCAGGGCCGGCCTGAGCGCGGCGGACATGTGATCGACGGTAAGCCGTTTAGTGACTGAATGGGCATGACGCCATGCAAACTGACCCGGACAAACTGTTAAAAAAACACCCGCAACTGGTCCACTCCGACATGCTCACGGTAGTTTCGCATGTGCAGCGAAATGCCGGTGACTGGATAATCAATACGCTGATGGTCGAAGGCTGCCCGGCGCCATTCAGGTTCAGGCGCAAGCAGCCATACAGGAATATAAAGGGTCAGCGCGTGAACCTGACTTACTACCCGGTGACTGAATCCGTGGGTGGTATCGAATTCGAGATCATGAATGTGGTCCGAATACGGATTGCCTGAGCTGCGTAGTTGACCGTTATTGCCCGGTTGCCCGGGCAGGACTCTGTAGCTTGTCCAAATCCCCTTTGGCGCTCGTTGGTTACAGTAAATAAATAGCTGGCTATCCGGTCCGGATTAGACTATAGTCCATCCAGCTACAGATACTGTTTAGATGCATTTTGGTCGTTCCCACCGTGTTACCCCCTGAATCCCTCGTTACATTAGCTGTCAGCGACAAACCCAATGTTTAATTTCAAGGTATATAAAGATATGGCTACAGGTACTGTAAAGTGGTTCAACGAATCCAAAGGTTATGGTTTTATTTCACAGGATGATGGCGGCGACGATGTATTCGTACATTTCAACGCAATCCAGGGCTCGGGTTTCAAGACCCTGGCTGAAGGACAGGCCGTAAACTACGAAGTGGAAAAAGGCCCGAAGGGCCTGCAGGCGGCGAACGTCACTGCCTGATTACTTCATCGGATAATCCGATACAGGGAACCCCGCTCAGGCGGGGTTTTTTGTTGCTGCCGGTTAGGCTATAACTGCTGCCATTAATACAGGACTGTGAGTCGTATGCAGATCTGGGTCGATGCCGATGCCTGTCCCAGGGCCATCAAGGAAATCCTTTACCGGGCCGCGGAGCGGGTCGGTATGCAGTTAATACTCGTTGCCAACCAGCCCCTGCAGGTGCCGGGTTCCCGTTTTATACGTACGGTGCAGGTGTCCGCCGGCTTCGACGTGGCGGATAACTATATTGTGCAGGCGGTGGACGAGGGTGACCTGGTCATTACTGCGGATATCCCGCTGGCTGCAGAGGTGATTGCAAACGGCGCCCGCGCGCTGAACCCGCGCGGCGAGCTCTATACACAGGACAATATCCGTGAACGCCTGAACATGCGGGACTTTATGGACACGCTGCGCGGCAGCGGGGTGGATACCGGCGGGCCCGCCGCGTTCAGCAATGCCGAACGTATGGCGTTTGCCAACCGGCTGGACCGGCTACTGGCCAGCCTGGCCCAGCAGGGCATGAAAGGCCGGGAGTCACCCGGCTGAAAGTTTCCAGGGAACCTCTGATGTGTCGTCATTGCGACGACTACATGGAGGAGGTGAGACAGGGAACCTGTCGAGAGGCTGGCCTGGGCCATGCAGGAGGTACGAGTCCATGGATGGACGAGGTAGAGCGAAGCAGGAGCCAGAGCCGAGAGTAACGCATGGAGCAGTTACCGAGGAACGCAGTGACGCGGCAATCTCCAATTGATTGATTCCATAGTCCAGGATTGCCGCGCTACGCTCGCAATGACGGCATTTTGGTAATTAGTCAGAGGTTCCCCAAGTAACGGTTACTTCTCCGTTACGCGTACACCGTCGGCAATCCGGTCGTCCGGATGCAGGATAACCTCTGTGCCGGCTGCCAGGCCGTCCATGATCCGGGTGGCCAGTCCGTTGGTCTGCCCCGTGGTCACGGCTTCAAGACTTGCCTTGCCATTCTTTATGGCAAACAGCATCCAGTTACCGTTCTGCCGGAACAGCGCGCTGGTCGGGACCTGTAAAACATCCTCTTCTTCCCAGAGAATGAAATGCGCTTCCACCCGGTAGCCGTCGCCGAGTTGTTCCCATTCCGTGCGCGGTGAGACAAGATCGGCAATCACCCACACGCGCTGTTCTTCCACACCCAGCGCGGAGATGTGCGTAAAGCCGGTTGGTTCGACGGTACGCACCACTGCATCGAGGGTCTGCTGGCCACCCCAGCGCAACAGTTCAACAGCTGTGCCGGGCTGTATGCGTACAGCGTCGGCGGACAGGACATCAACGGCAATTTCCAGGGCGGCTGGGTCGCCGATTTCCAGTAACGGCGCACCGGTTACCAGCACACCTTCGCTTTCGTGATGAATACGCAGTACCCGGCTATCAATCGGTGCCTTGATGGCAACCGTCTCGGTTGCGGCAGCGCCGTTACCGGCAGTCGAATATTGCAGTGCTGTTTCTGCCGCCTCGAGCTCATGGCGCGCGACCTCCACGGCAAAACCGGCGGAACGTAATTCCGCACTGGCTTCGCGCGAGCGGGTGGCCGCCTGGTCCAGCGCCTCGCGTGAAACCAGTGATTTTTCCTGTAACTGTTTTTTGCGGTTGTAGTCGCTACGGGCGTACTCGGCTTCTGCCTGCACAGCGGTTTCCTGTTGCTCAGCGCGCTTGACGGCGGCGCGGGCGGCGGCGACCTGTGCCTGGGCGCGCGCACGGGCACGCGGGTCCAGCACTTCCGGCCTGAGCGGTTCCATTTCCGCCAGCACCTGCCCCTGCGAGACGGAATCACCCACGTCCAGCGTGATGCGACGGAGATAGCCGGCGACGGGTGCCGACAGGATGTAACGGTCCTTGACGCGGGTCTGGCCTTCTTCCTCGACGGTAACGCGCAGTGTGGCGTGTTCGGCGATACCGACTTCCACCACTAACGGGGCGGGCCAGAATCCCCATGCCAGCAACGCCAGCAACAGGGCTGCAGTCAGGATCAATGCGCTTGTTCTGTTTAATTTCATTTTCTGTTCCCGTTATCGGATTACTCGCGTGTCTTCAGTACGCCAATCAGGTCCAGGCGGTTTAGTTTACGCCAAAGCAGCAGGCCGGAAATAATCGCCGAAACCAGTACCACGCTGGAGGCAAAGGCCACCGTGTCGGCTTCCAGTACCAGGGGTACGCGGTACAGGTCGGAGCGGAATTGATTGGACAGATAACTGCACAGGGCGTAACCAAAAAGATAACCCAGCGGTAACGCCAGCAGGGTGGCCACGCCGAGCTCTCCCAGCAGAATGTAGGCAACCTCGCCGCGGGTAAAGCCGAGTACCCGCAGGCTGGCCAGCTCGCGGTCCCGCTCCGAGAGTGCGATGTGTGCACTGTTATAGACAACACCAAAGGCAATAATGCCGCCCAGCAGCGCGGTGATGAAGGAAAAGAACAGGATGGTTTCTTCCATGGTCTTGTGAAAGCTGCGAATGGCGGTTTCCCGGATGATGGTTCCGGCTACACGGGGCATGTCATCGAGTTCACGCAGGATGCGGTCGCTGTGCCATTCATCCACGTCCAGAAAGACTGCATTGATCACATCACCTTCTTTCATCAACCGGTTGACGGTGGCACGTTGCATATAGGCGGAGACGCCGAGGTACTCACTGGTCAGGCCGGCAACCGGCACTTCGAGGACCGGCCGGTTGCCCTCCAGCACTTCCACGGTCAGGGACTGGCCGGGTTTGATTGCAAGCAGCTCGGCAAGGAAGTCGGTCAGTACCACGCCTTCCACAGGCAGTGCCACGCGTTGCAGGTCGGAGTCGAGAACCTTGCGCAGCACGCCATCAGGTTCCATGCCTTGCAGCGAACCCCGGTAGGTACGGTGTTCGTGGCGCAATCGTGCCGGCACTGCACGCATACCCTCGGCATGCTGTACGCCTTCAATACCAGCCAGCGAATGCAGTGCGTTGCGTGACGTGGGTTCGATCAGCGTTACAGTCAGGTCCTGGTTCTGACTCATGGCATATTGCACATCGATCATGTAGATAATGGCGTCTTCCTGGAAGTTGGCCACCATGATAATCCCGCAGGCCGAGGCAATGCCGCCGACCGTCAGCAGTGTCTTCACCGGTCGGCGTTCGATATGGCGTGCGATCATGCGTGTGGGCTGGGAAAACAGACGTTGTAGCCCGAGCCGCTCGATGATCGTGGTCCGGTAGGTGGCCGGGGTTTCCGGGCGCATGGCTTCGGCGGGCGGTAACCTGACCGCGCGGTAGACCGCCATAAGGGTGCCGCTCATGCCGGCTACCAGGCTGACGAGGGCTGCCAGCAGTATCACCTCTGCATTCAGGTAATAGTCTGTGAACGGGAATTTGTAGAATTCCATGTACAGGGCGCTCAGACCCTTGCCCATCCAGATGCCGACGGCAATGCCACCGGCGAGTCCGAGCATGACAATGACGACGACGAGGGCGGCATAGTGCCGGCCCACGGCCAGGTTGCTGTAGCCGAATGCCTTGAGGATGGCAATCTGGTTGCGTTGTGTGTTGACCAGGCGGGTAATGACGACGTTCAGCAGGAAGGCCGCCACACCGAGAAATATCACCGGGAAGACGGCAGCCATGGTCTCCAGTCCCTTGAGCTCTTCGGACAGAAACCGGTGCGAAGTCTGGTCCTTGCGTGCGAAGGCGCCATGGCCTCCGTAGCGCGCAACGACCTGGTCAAGCTGCTCGATGACGTCCTCGACGATGGCGCCTTCTTCCAGTTTGAAACTGACGTCATTGAAGGCGCCTTCCATATTGTAGGCGGCAGCCAGTGCAGTACGACCCATCCATAGAATGCCGTAGCGCTTGAAGTCCGGGAATACAGCGCCGGGCGCGATGGCATACATGTACTCCGGTGACATCGCGATTCCGGCAATCGTCAATTGCTTGCGCCGCCCGTTGATCGTGGCAGTGATCCGGTCGCCCGGTTTGAGATTGTGTTCTTTTGCGAAACTTTCGTTGATGAGTGTCTCGTCATCGCGATCTGCACTGAGCAGCCGGCCCTGTTGCAGGTGCAATGCATTCAACTCGGGATTGCGCGACTCGGGTATCGAGACCAGCGTGCCGATGACCGGGTCATTAAATCCGGGCACGGCCAGTCGCGCCGCGGCCACCACGCGCGTTTGCATGCGCTCGACGCCGGGTATTGCCTGCAGGCGACCGGCAAGCGAATCGGGCGCGCGTTTCAGTAATGCGAAAACGTCTGCGAAACGCTGGTCACGGTAGTAGTTGTCGCGTGCGATCAGCAGGGTGTCGTAGGTCGACAGGGACATGACAAATGTGGCGATGCCGCCAACCTGGACCAGCGCGATGGCCAGTACCATGCCGCGCATTTCGACCAGGTCACGCCACAGCTTGCGGTTGAGTACGCCCATCCTTACCAACTCAGCTCGCTGGCCTTGACGCGGGTGGTGTTGCGCTCTATGGAGCTTATCTTTCCATCCATGATGCGTACCACCCGGTCGGCCATGCCGGAGATATCCGCGTTATGCGTAATCAGTGCGGTGGTGGTGCCGAGTTCCTGGTTGGCGCGTTCCAGTGCTTCCAGTACGAGGATGCCGGTTTCCGAGTCCAGTGCGCCGGTCGGCTCGTCGCAGAGCAGCACCGAGGGATTTTTCGCAATGGCGCGGGCAATGGCAACGCGCTGCTGTTCGCCGCCGGATAATTGCGCCGGAAAGTGGTCCATACGGTCCTGCAGGTGTACCAGTGCCAGGGCTTCTTCGGCGGTCATCGGGTTCGGCACGATCTCGGTGACGGCCTGCACATTCTCGCGCGCCGTCAGGCTGGGCATGAGGTTGTAGAACTGGAAAACGAAGCCGACATGGAAGCGGCGGTAGGCCGTCAGGCGCTGCTCGTCTGCATGGGTCAGGTCCTGGTCACGGTAGTGGACGGTGCCGCCGCTGGCGGTGTCCAGTCCGCCCAGTATGTTCAGCAAGGTGGATTTGCCACTGCCGGAGGGTCCCAGCAACACCATCAACTCACCGGCTACCAGGTCGAGATCAACGCCACGTAAGGCATGTACGTCCACCTCGCCCATGTGGTAGACCTTGGTAAGGTCGCGCACCCTGAAAACGGTGTCTGCCGCATCGGTGGCAGCAGCCGGTGAGATGGTCATGTCATTCGATCCCGGCACTATTGGTAACCCCCACAGTCTGGTCAACAGTGTGCGGAACAATCTTGATGCAGGTCAAGCCGCCTGCGGGGCTAAAACTGTCGTAATTGCATTTTACTTGACGAGGCTCATTAAACCGCCCTGTCTGGCAGTATTAAACTTTTTCAATATAGTCGATTAGAGGGAATCAAGCGTGACCAAACGCCATATAAATATGCGTCTCAAGTGTCGCTACGAGAGTGATAAGAATACGATTTCGCGGCTGGAGGTCGAACATGAAACCGGCGGTGAATGGAAGGCGCTGGATCTTGATGCGAGCACACCGGGTTTCGATATATTCGTTTACGCCATGTTCCATTGTCAGCATACCTATTTCCGCATTAATTGCGCCGAGCGCGGCCTTTTACTGGACAGTGCCGAGGGTGACATCAGGGTGTCTGCGGACGAGGACTGGAAGCTGCTCGATATGACAGTAAATTTCACCGGCGAACTTGAGTCCGGGCAGGCGAGCCAGGCGGATATCGACTTTATCGTGGCACGCATGCAGCAGTGTCCGGTTTCACGCAATGTCAACACGCCGGCAAGCGCCCATACCAGCATCAGCCTGGTATCGAAGCAGGGACAGGCGCGCCGGCATCAGGACCCAGAGGCCGTAATATAACCAGCAGCAGGGGTAGTAACGTCAGGTCGGCCGCCAGTGCGACCACCATGGAAAATCCGGTAAGTACACCGAAATAAATTGTCGGCACGAAGTTTGAAAGTGCCAGGATAATGAATCCCAGCGTAATGGTAAGCGCGGTGTAATACATGGCGCGGCCGATACTGTTATGGCAACGATTGACCGTTGCCCAGTAGTCCCTGTCATGCTCGAATTCTTCCTGGAAGCGGTGCACGTAGTGGATGGTATTG
The DNA here is from genome assembly GCA_029881775.1 of Gammaproteobacteria bacterium. Taxonomy (GTDB): domain Bacteria; phylum Pseudomonadota; class Gammaproteobacteria; order UBA9214; family UBA9214; genus UBA9214. The sequence goes on along the minus strand of JAOULY010000081.1, from coordinate 597 downwards.
TCTACGGCAATGCCGATGACGATGGCGGCGATCGTGATAGTCATGATGTCCAGTGGAATACCCAGCCAGCCCATCAATCCCAGCACCTGTGCGGCGGCCACGATATTCGGGATGATGGCGATGGCAGCGATTTTCAGACTGCGGAACGAAATAATGAACATCGCCATGATGGCCAGAAAGACTACGCCCAGCGTCATGATCTGCGAGTGGAACAGGCTTTGCAGCATGTTGTTGTACAGCACCAGCATGCCGGATACATGGACCTGTTCCTCGGCGAGCTGCATGTTATCTACGAGGTGCCGGCGGATCTTGTTTATCAGTACTTCGCGTTGCAATGACCGGTCTGATTCGAACACCCTGATGCCGAAGCGGATCTGGTCGCCATCTTCCGACAGGTACGGGTTAAACAGCGACTGCTTGACGTCTTCGGGCAATTTCTTGAACAGGACGGATAAAAAGAAATCATCGATCGGCTTGCCGTTATTCAGGGTCTCCAGCATACGGGTCGCCGTGACTACGGACAGTACCTTGCCGGTCTCCGGCAACCCGTCGAGGAAATCGTGGATGGCAGCGACCTCGGACAGCTGGTAGGAATTG
>JAOULY010000080.1 GCA_029881775.1 Gammaproteobacteria bacterium | reverse complement strand
TTCTATCGACGCCGTTACCATGGCGACACCGCTGGACACGGTACGCACGCGGCTTGGACTGGGCGAGACCCTGACCGAACTGCAGAGCGGCGCGTTGTTCGGCCTGGCGGGCGGCGCCGGCTGGGAGTGGGTGAATCTCTGCTTCCTCGCCGGCGGACTGTTCATGCTTAAACTGCGCGTCATCCAGTGGCGCATACCCGCCAGCATGCTGGCCGGACTGGCGCTGACTGCACTGGCATTTCACCTGTACGACCCGGACACGTACGCCTCACCCCTGTTCCACCTGTTCAGCGGCGCCGCCATGCTCGGGGCGTTTTTCATAGCCACCGACCCGGTGTCGGCCAGCACCACGCCACGGGGACGGCTCTGGTTTGGCTTTGGCATCGGCGTCCTGACCTGGGTGATCCGCACCTGGGGCGGCTACCCGGATGGTGTGGCGTTCGCGGTCCTGCTCATGAATCTCGCCGCACCGACCATCGACTTTTACACCCGCCCGCGGGTATTCGGACAGCGCAAGGAATGAATTACCGCCAGATCATTATCACGGCCGTTATCCTGCTGCTGTTTACGGTGTTGGGCACTTCCATGGTCGCCTTCACGTACGATGGCACCCGGGAAAAGATTGCCGCCAACGAACGGGCAACACTGCAACGCAAGCTGAACCAGTTATTACCTGCCGGCAGCTACGATAACGACCTGCTCGAGGATCGCATTACAGTGACACTGCCCGAGGCAAACGAGAGGGATAAGGTAATAACCGTCTACCGTGCACGAAATAATTCCGCCGATGCCGGCCTGGTCATGACCGCGGTCGCGCCGGACGGCTACAGCGGGCGCATTAAAATGCTGATTGGTATACGCGCGGATGACACGCTCAGTGGTGTGCGCATCATTACTCACCGCGAAACACCCGGACTCGGTGATGCGATTGATGAACAGCGTTCCGACTGGGTTCTCGGCTTTGACGGAAAGTCACTCGGCAATCCACCCATAAAACAATGGCGCGTTAAAAAAGACGGCGGTGTATTCGACCAGCTGACTGGCGCCACCATCACGCCACGCGCAATCGTCAAGGCAGTCAGGCGTACTTTGCTGTACTATCAGGCCAACCGCGAGATGCTTTACTCAACAGCACCGATCACTGAATAAATCATGAGCAAACCCGCACTCACTACCATCGTCACCGACGGCCTGTGGACCAACAACCCCGGTATCGTGCAACTGCTCGGCCTGTGCCCGTTACTGGCGGTCACAACCAACATGGTAAACGGACTCGGCCTGGGACTGGCAACGACACTTACCTTACTGGCATCCAATGCAACGGTTTCGCTGATACGCAGGCTGATTCGCCCGGAGGTCCGCATCCCGGTATTCGTGCTGATTATTGCCTCTGTTGTAACCGTTATCGAACTCGCCATGAATGCATGGTTGCATGACCTCTACAAGGTACTGGGCATCTTCATACCCCTGATCGTGACAAACTGTGCAATCATCGGACGCGCCGAGTCATTCGCCTCCCGCAATCCAGTGGACCGCGCCATCGTCGATGCACTGGCCATGGGCATCGGTTTTACACTGGTACTGGTCGTGCTCGGCGGCATGCGCGAACTGCTTGGCCAGGGCACCTTGCTGTCGCAGGCGCACATGATGTTCGGTGAAGCAGGACGTTCACTCACACTGACACTGGTCGATGACTACCGCGGCTTCCTGCTGGCGATACTGCCACCAGGGGCGTTTATCGGCCTCGGTTTCATCATCGCCGGCGTGAATATCATCAACAGCAGGCGGCAGCGGCAAGCATCTGTTTTGCCAGTACCTTCAGAACAACCCTCTCCCGCCTGACAGCAGGACAATCAAGCACGTGAACCGCGAGAAACGCACGGAAATTTTTTCCCGTCTGCGCGACGCCAACCCGCACCCGACCACCGAGCTGAAATACGGCAACCCGTTTCAACTGCTGGTTGCGGTCATACTGTCCGCGCAATCAACTGATGTTGGCGTAAACAAGGCAACTGCCGCGCTGTTCAAGAAGGTCCGCACACCGGCTGCACTTCTGAAACTCGGCGAAAAAGGACTGCGCGAATACATAAAGACAATCGGCCTGTTCAACACCAAGGCAAAAAATATCATCAAGACCTGCGCCATCCTGGTTGAGCATCACGGTGGCAAGGTACCCGATGACCGTGCGGCACTCGAGGCACTACCGGGCGTCGGTCGCAAAACCGCCAACGTTGTGCTCAATACCGCCTTTGGTCATCCGGCCATCGCCGTCGATACACACATATTCAGGGTCGCGAACCGGACCGGCATTGCACCGGGGAAAAACGTGGCCGAAGTCGAACAGCGACTGCTGCGGCTGGTGCCCGAAGAATTCAAACTCGATGCGCATCACTGGCTGATCCTGCACGGACGCTATACCTGCGTGGCCCGCAAACCGCGCTGCCAGTCATGCATTATTTCCGATCTGTGTGAATACAAAGACAAAAATATAGATTAATTACATGTATTTACATACTGTTTCAGGCGCTACATTTAACTGTTATATTGCCCCTTCTGCGCGGCGCCAAATATCACAAAACTATCCCGTTTAGAACAATAGAAACTTTTTATTTTGTCCAATGTCGTAGAGTCTGGCACAACAACAGGTCGTGGCAAACGACCATAATGACAGGAGCATTTGTTCCTGCCTATCAAACAAACAGTATGGAGATCTATCCAATGTCAAAAACATCAACACTAAAACCACTGGCAGTCGCAATGGGAGCTGCGTTTGTCACTTCACTGGCAACATCACCGGTTGCCAACGCAGCGGAAAACCCGTTTGCCATGTCCGAGCTTTCCAGCGGTTACATGGTTGCCGACAGCCACATGGAAGGCAAATGCGGTGAAGGCAAGTGCGGCGGCGAAAAGGCCAAGGCCACAAAGGAAGGCAAGTGCGGTGAAGGCAAGTGTGGTGGCGACAAGGCCAAGAAAGAAGGCAAGTGCGGCGGTGACAAGGATCGCGGCTGTTCCGAAGAAGCCAAGGCTGCCAAAGAAGGCAAGTGCGGCGGTGACAAGGCCAAGGCCATGAAGGAAGGCAAGTGCGGCGAAGGCAAGTGCGGCGGTAATAAGGCCGACGACGCCGCCCCGGCACCGGCCGAGTAAGTACAGCATGGAAACCGCAGACTGATAAGCCGTGAGCAAGCCGAGCTACCCGGTCAGCGGGACCGGACTTGGACTGCGGCGGACCCTGATGGGTCCGCTGCAGGACAATCCGCCCGATAACATCAACTTCCTGGAAGTCGCCCCCGAGAACTGGATCGGGATTGGCGGGAAAATGGCCAAAGACTTCCGCTTCTTTACCGAGCGCTATCCGTTTGTATGCCACGGCCTGTCGCTGTCGATCGGCAGCCCTGCCCCGCTGGATGAAACCTTTGTCCACAGGGTGAAACGCTTTCTCGACGAACACGGCATACGTTTCTATACCGAACACCTGAGTTACTGCAGTGATGACGGGCACCTCTATGACCTGATGCCGATCCCGTTTACCGAAGAGGCCGTCCACCACGTGGCCGGTCGTATCAAACGGGTACAGGATATTCTTGAACGCCGCATTGCCATGGAAAACGTTTCCTACTACGCGGCACCCGGCCAGCAAATGCCGGAAATCGAATTCATAAATGCAGTGCTGGAAGAAGCCGACTGCGACCTGCTGCTGGACGTCAACAATATCTACGTTAACAGCATTAACCATCAATATGATGCCAGGGACTTCCTGACATCACTACCGGCCGAGCGGGTGGTTTATTTTCATATCGCCGGCCATTACGACGAGGCCGATGACCTGAAAGTCGACACGCACGGGGCACCGGTAATCGACCCGGTGTGGGCGCTGCTGGAAACCGCCTATCAACATTTCGGCGTGGTACCCACACTGCTCGAACGTGACTTCAATATTCCGCCGCTGCCTGAATTACTGACCGAGATAGACCAGATAGCGGTACTGCAGGCAAAGCATGCGCATGGCAACAAGGCGCACAACCCGGGAACGGCCAGTGGCCACACAGGCTGATTTCATACGGCAGCAGTATGCGTTTGCCGCGCATATCCGCGACCCGCAGCACGTGCCCGCCCCGGCCGGCATCGAAGACCGCCGGATGGGCATTTACCGCGAGCTGTTCTACAACAACGTTGAAGGCTTTATCTCAGGTACCTTTCCGGTGCTGCGCGAAATCCACGATGACGACAGCTGGCATCGCATGGTGCGCGCATATTTCCGCGGCCATCATGCCAGGACGCCCCTGTTCCTCGAAATACCGCGCGAGTTCCTCACCTGGCTGCATGATGAACGCACACCACAGGCTGATGACCTGCCCTTCCTGTACGAGCTGGCGCACTACGAGTGGGCGGAACTGGCACTGACGATTGCGGAAGATACAACCGACCCGGACAGCATTGACCCGGACGGCGAGCTGCTGGCAGGCATCCCGCGCCTGTCCCCGCTGGTCTGGCACATGACCTACGCCTTCCCGGTGCACAAAATCGGGCCGGATTTCATCCCGGATACCCCGGGTGAGTCGCCAACCAGCCTGGTCGTGTACCGCGACCGTCACGATAAAGTCTGCTTCATGGAAATCAACCCGGTCACGAAACGCTTGCTGGAAATTATTGAATCCAATGAAACCGCTACCGGCAGGGAAATACTGGCACGCATTGCAGCGGAAATGGCCCACCCGGATCCCGATGTCGTGATCAACGGCGGCCTCGAGATAATGAACAACCTGAAACAGAAAGACATCATCGCCGGAACATACAAACAGTAAGTCCCGTTCAGGGGCTACACGTAAAAACAATCAACCACCCGGGGAGGTCGAACATGACCGGTATTCTGAACTGTTTGCAAAACCTGCTGGACCGTACCCGTGCATTCGATTTTCTCGGCCCGCTGGCGCTCAGGCTCTACCTGGTGCCGATATTCTGGATGGCCGGCACAAAGAAACTGGAAAATGCCGGACTGGACTGCGCCAGTAATGGCCCCTGCAGCTTTGCGCCGAAACAGAACATCATCGACTGGTTCGGCAACACGGAGTGGGGGCTGGGCCTGCCCTTCCCGGAGCTGATGGCCTACCTTGCCGCGTACACAGAATACTTCGGCGCCATCCTGTTGCTGGTCGGCCTGGCGGTACGCTGGATTGCTGTTCCGCTGATGATCACCATGGTTGTCGCCGCGGTTACGGTCCACTGGCCGAACGGCTGGCTTGCCATTGCGGAAGGCAGCGGCTTCTACGCCACCGAACGCACACAGGGCGCAATCGAACGCCTGGACCGCGCCAGGGAAGTCCTCCAGGAACATGCCAATTATTCATGGCTCACCGAAAATGGCAGCCTGGCCATCCTGAATAACGGCATAGAATTCGCCGCCACCTATTTCATCATGTTACTGGTGCTGTTCTTTATCGGTGCCGGCAAGTACCTCAGTCTTGATTACTGGATTGCCCGCAAATGGAGAAATACCAGCGATACCTGAATGACTAACGGAAACGCCGGGAACCTCTGATGTGTCGTCATGGCGGGGAACACAGTAATTCGGCAATCTTTTAACCGTTGATTCTCTATTGGCAGCACAATAAACACCGTAGCAGAATATTCCCGGCACGCGCACAGGCGGGCACCCTGCATAACCGAAACGTGATCGCAGTCCCGGTTTACCGGGATGGTCGGAGCGATACTGGACATGTCGTGAGGGGCCGGGTCCGACTGTCACTGCATTGCACATATCCCCTGACACCGTGACACGATGACCCGGCCGCTCCGCGACAACTGTGTTCAGTTATCAGACGCAGCCTGGTTAACACGCAGTCCACGGATTATTTCCATGAACGCCGGCGCATCCCACTCGCGCCCGCCGATCGCACGGTATGCAATGCTGCCATCCGGTGCCACGACATAGGTCGTTGGCAAGCCCTTCACCGGCCACTCGGCGATTACTTCACCATCCCGATCGAGTAACAACGGAAAATCAGCCGGGTAGTCAGCGCTGAAGACAAAAATCGTGTCCTCGTCTTCACCCATGTTGATCGCCAGTATGATCACGTCTTCATTCTGCAGGCTCTGCCATGCCCTGTTCATGGAGGGAATTTCCTCGCGGCACGGCGGGCACCAGGTCGTCCAGAAATTGATAATCACTGTCTTGCCGCGGTAATCGGACAATTGATGCAGCTTGCCCTCGGTATCCGGCAGGTTAAAGTCCGGCGCCATTACCCGTCCGGGTATGGGCGAGAGTATCTCGGCAGCCGGCATATAGCCGGGCTGAACCAGCAACAACAGTAATATCAGCCGCTTCATTTCAATGTGTCCACGTCAGGTGCACAAACAATAGCCGGAATTCTTCCTGTATGCTGCACGCCCCCCACACCCCAGCTCACGTCGAGGTCGAAACGTGTCCCGGGTGGCAAACCAAACGCCGTCAGGCCCCAGTTATAGTCACTTGCCAGATATTCCTGCCGGGTCGGGAACATCCCCCAGCGCACCACCAGCCTGGCCGCATCGTCGGCATCGTCCACACCCCATGATTCAAGCAGCGGTTCTTTCAGCATAATACCCTGCTCCCTGCCGTTGTGATGAATACGCCATTGTGACTGGTCTATGGTTACCACTTGGCCGGAATCCGCATCGCTGATATTCCTGATTATGGTCTGGAACATACAACTCTGCGCCAGCTGCTCGATCACGGCAGGCGAAAACCGGTGCTTCATCAGCATGGCGCGGGTCTGGTCAGGCAGGCGCTGGATCAGTTCGATCTCGATGTTATCGGCGCGAAAATGCCAGCCGCGCAGGCCATTCTCATCGTTAATACTCTGATCTACCGTTGCGGAGATAGTGGCCGGCGAAAACACCGACAGCAACAGCATGACAGTCAGTCTGGCGGAAATAGTCATTAACTCCTCCGTACAACAACATTTGCGGATGACCCTTCGAACAGTATAGCGCTTCATGGCCTGCCGTGATCGCAGTACAATGACCGGCCTATGCCGACGCGGGCTGGCCAGACAGGGAACCATCATGACGCAAATCGGAACACCATTATCAGCAACTGCCACACGGGTATTGCTGTGCGGTGGCGGCGAACTCGGCAAAGAAGTCGTCATCGAACTGCAACGCCTCGGCGTCGAGGTCATTGTCGTCGATCGCTATGCGAATGCACCGGCCATGCAGGTCGCACACCGCAGCCATGTTCTGTCGATGCTGGACGGTGCCGCACTGCGACAGGTCATCGAGAAGGAACAGCCGCATTACATCGTGCCTGAAATCGAGGCCATTGCGACAGATACACTGGTGGCGCTTGAAGGCGAAGGTTTCACCGTCATCCCGACTGCCCGCGCCGCCCACCTGACCATGAACAGGGAAGGTATACGCAGACTGGCAGCGGAACAACTGGGCATCCCGACATCACCGTTCCGGTTTGCAGAAAACCGCGATGAATTCGAGGCCGCCGTTCGCGAAATCGGTCTGCCATGCGTGGTAAAACCCATCATGAGTTCATCCGGCAAGGGTCAGAGCACCCTCCGCGACACAGCAGACATCGACACTGCCTGGCACTACGCCCAGCAAGGCAGTCGCAGCGGCGCCGGCAAGGTCATCGTTGAAGGCTTCGTCACGTTCGACTATGAAATCACCTTGCTGACTGTCCGGCATGAAAACG
>JAOULY010000508.1 GCA_029881775.1 Gammaproteobacteria bacterium | reverse complement strand
TTCGCTTCCCGGGAACCTGCCTTGATTTGCTTTTCTCTGATAATTGCCTGATACATATCTTCAACAAGCTCAAAATAAACCAGGCATGTCAGGTTGTACCTGGCACTAAATCCTTTCGTAATCTTAGTCTTATGTTGCCAGACACGCTTGGGTAAGTTACTGGTGACCCCTGTGTAGAGTGTGCCGTTTGGTCTGTTAGTAAGAATGTATACTGCGGGTTGCCTGTTCATGTCATTGCAACCGTAACAAAGCAATAACCCGGCGACAGTGGGCAGTTTGGATCTTCTTCAGGTCAGCCAGGTGTGGCGAATATGGCAGGAGATTGCTTCGTCACTACGTTCCTCGCAATGACATCATAAGGCCCGGGTTGGGTCGTTTCCCGTCCTTAATACAACGCTAATATAAATAGCAGCTAAACGACTGCTATGGTTTCCCATACGTTTGGGTAAACACACAGTAACTCATAGCAAATTCGAAGGAGCAGATTCGTGGTGGGCATGAATGCGGTTAATGGCGTCGTGGTCTGCTCCAGCCACAGGAGCCCCATTCAGGAGATTGCTTCGCTACTCTCGCAATGACGATGCCATTCAGGCACCAACGGTTTCCAGGTTGGCGTAGGCCAGCACCAGCCACTTGGTGCCGGCGCGCGCGAAATTGACCTGCACGCGCGCGCTGCCGCCCTGTCCCTCGCAGTTCATGATGACGCCGTCGCCGAACTTTGCATGCCGAACATGCTGGCCGAGTTGCAGGCCGCCAACCGACGCCGGCCTGAAACTCCGCTCGACACTGGCCGGCGTTGAACGCGGCATGGAGACACCGGGTCGCGCCCGCACTTCGAACACCAGTTCTTTTGGAATTTCATCGATAAAGCGTGACGGCAGGCAATATGTCTCCGTGCCGAACAGGCGACGCCGCTCCGCGCAGGTCAGCACCAGTTGCTGGCGCGCGCGCGTTATACCCACGTAACAAAGCCGCCGTTCTTCTTCCAGGCGGCCGGCTTCCTCCACCGATCGCTGGTGAGGAAACAATCCTTCCTCGAGTCCACACAGGAACACCAGCGGAAATTCCAGGCCCTTGGCGGAATGCAGTGTCATCAACTGCACGCAATCTTCCCACGCATCGGCCTGGCCCTCTCCGGCTTCCAGCGCCGCATGCGACAGGAATTCGGACAGCGGATCCATACCGCTGTCCGGATCATGCTCGTACTCACGCGCCGCATTCACCAGTTCCTGCAGGTTCTCCAGGCGCGCCTGGCCCTTTTCACCCTTCTCCCTGGAAAAGTGGTCAACCAGTCCGCTCGGCTGCATGACATGCTCGACCTGTTCACCGAGTGGCAACCTGCCGGTGCCCTCGGCAAGTTCATCAACCAGTTTCAGGAACGCAATAATGGCATTGCATGCGCGCGCCGGTAGCAGCTTTTCGTTTGCCACGGTTATCGCTGCCCGCCACAGCGAGGTTGAATGATCCCTTGCCTGCTGTCTTACCGTTTCAAGTGTACGGCCACCAATGCCACGCGGCGGATGGTTCACCACACGTTCAAATGAGGCGTCGTCATCACGGTTGGCCGTCAGGCGCAGGTATGCCAATGCATCCTTGATCTCGGCGCGCTCGAAGAACCGCAGTCCGCCGTATACCCGGTAAGGAATGGCGCACTGCATAAGCCGTTCCTCGAATACGCGTGACTGTGCATTCGACCGGTACAGGATTGCCACCTCGTTGCGGGCACCACCCTTGTCAACGTGGTCCTCGATACAATCAACAATGTAGCGGGCCTCGTCCTGTTCATTGTAGGCCGTGTACAGCTTTATCTGTTCGCCATCGTGACCGTCTGTCCACAACTGCTTGCCCATGCGCTCGGCGTTGTTATCAATAACGGCATTGGCTGCCTTGAGGATCGTCGCGGTTGACCGGTAATTTTGCTCCAGGCGGATCACGCGGGTATTTTTGAAGTCTCGCTGGAAACGCTGGATGTTCTCGACGCGCGCACCGCGCCAGCCGTAGATC
>JAOULY010000079.1 GCA_029881775.1 Gammaproteobacteria bacterium | reverse complement strand
CATGTTGAAACGGATGTCATCGAGATGCGCGGACAGGGCGATGCAATGCAGGCGCTTGCCACGGGCAGTGGTTGTCGACTGGAGCAGATGGGTAACAGCCTGTATTGCTACACGCACAACCCGGCCGCCCTCATTGAACAGCTCAAGGACCGCCATGAACTGCGTTTCGTGCACCGGCCGACCGGTCTTGAAGACGTGTTCCTGCGGCTCACCGGCCGGGAGCTGCGCGACTGATGGCGACCCTGACGCTGCCACGTATCCGGCCCGCTGCACTGTATGTCTGGCGTCGCAATATCCTGGTCTGGCGCAAACTGCTGGTACCGGCCATGCTGATGAACTTCGGCGAGCCGGTCCTGTACCTGCTGGGCATGGGCTACGGACTGGGGCACTTTGTCGGCGATATGGCCGGCATGCCTTACCTGGCTTTCCTCGCGTCCGGCATCATCGCTTCCAGCGCCATGACCACGGCCAGCTTCGAGGGTATGTATTCAGTATTCACTCGCATGGTGCCGCAGAAAACCTACGAGGCTATCCTCGCCACGCCGCTGGATGTCGATGACATTGTCGCCGGCGAGATGCTGTGGTGCGCCACCAAGGCCCTGTTCAGCGGCGTCGCCATCCTGGCCGTGGCCACGGTGCTTGGTGTGGTGCAGGGCTGGCAGTCGCTGTGGGTCATACCGGTGGTGTTCCTGGTTGGCCTGTGCTTTGCCGGCCCGGCAATGATTATGAGTTCGCTGGCCGCCAGTTATGACTTTTTCAGCTACTATTTTGTGCTCGTGGTAACACCGATGTTTATCTTATGCGGTGTGTTCTACCCGGTTGATACCCTGCCTGACGTACTCCAGGGTGCCGTACAGGTTTTACCGCTGACGCATGCTGTACACCTGACGCGTGGACTGGTGGCCGGCGCCGAACTGACGCAGCCGCTACTGCACCTTGCAGTACTGATGATATACGCGCTGGTCAGCTACCTCATTGCAGCCATACTGGTAAGAAGAAAGCTCATGATATGAATTCCCGGCTTTTGCCTTGTGCAGCTGTTTTCGAATTTGTAACAGAACTTTTTACCTTCATTACGTACTATAGAGATATCTTTTTTCGGGAGACAGATTATGTTTGAACCTGTAGAAATACCGTTTGGCTGTGTCATGCTGTTCAATGTCGTCGATCTCAAGGACGGTGTAACCGTGGAGGACGTCGAGCTGGCACTCGGCGAAATGTGTAACGTCGTCAAGAACACCTACGGTGACGACAAGGGCGGCTTTATCGCCGGACAGGTCTACAAATATACAGGGTTTGTTTCGGAAGAGGGGACGGTCGGCGATGCGCCGGGGGACAACGAAACCGCTGCCAAGATAAAACAGGGTGAGCTCGCGATCGTGACGTTCTGGCAATCCTTTGAACAACACGAAAGGTCGCATGCTGACAAAATCTTCAAGGAGAAATTCCAGGCACTGGCCGATTTCTGTGACGAAACCTATGAACTGGGATACCAGATGTTGTGGCAGGGTGTTCCTGAAGAAGCCGAATAGCCACGCACGCCAGAGGGTGATCGCCACATGACCGCCAGCAGGCGTCTCTGGTTGCGCCGTTTACTGGAAGTCGCCATCGCTGTGCTGGTCTTCCTGCTGGTACAGGCATGGCTGACACGCGAGGCCCCGCAGGGGCCGGCGCCGCCGTTCAGTGGCACCTTGCTCGACGGTAGCCAGGTATCGCTGGATGATTTAAAGGGCCGGCCGGCACTGCTGCACTTCTGGGCGAGCTGGTGCCCGATCTGCGGCCTGCAACAGGGCACCATCCATGCCATCGCCAAAGACCACACCGTCCTGTCGATTGCCATGGACGAGGCCTCTGCTGACGAAATCACGGCCTACCTGCAAGATGCAGGGGTCGACTATCCGGTGTTGCATGACCCGGAGGGTGACATTGCCCGCCACTATGCCATACGCGGCGTCCCGACCAGTTTCATACTCGACCGGGCCGGCAATATCCGCTTCGTGGAGACCGGCTACACCACGGGCATCGGCCTGCGCCTGCGGCTATGGTTAGCCGGGCGCAAGCCTGTCCCTTGACGCGATTACTAGTCGTACGATTTATTGTGCAGGTATAGCAGTGCTGTCACGATTAAAATTGAAGCGTAAACGCCTGTCGCCGTAAGTGCGTCCCAGTACATGATGAACCTCCTTGCCCAAAGTTACGTTAATAAGTCTGAATATAAGAATATGCTTACATATTGGAACTAGCGGCAGGCAAGGGGTTCCCTTGAGGCGGTTTCAGCTTAAATTTATGGATTGCAGGAATTAATCCGTGTGTTTCGTGACGAAACGCACACGATAGGCGCATTTACCCTGTATTTATTGTGTATTCGGCGCCGGTTCAAGGCAGCCCGGGGCATCGTGGGCGGGGCTGTTAACCCGGCTACTGACCGGCCAGGCGGTGAACTGTTCGGTTGATGCAGGGGTGAGGCGGGCGGCAATTTCCACCGGATCCGTCACCGCCGGGTCGAGCCAGTCGTCCCATGAAGACGGCTCAAGGATCACCGGCATGCGCTCGTGCAATGGCAGCATGACACCCTGGGCCGGTGCGGTGATGATGACGCAGCTGTCGAATGCGTCGTCTTTACCCGACCAGTGATCCCACAGGCCGGCGAATGCGAATACCCGGCGATCCTGTCGGCAAATATGATAGGGGATCTTGCCGCCGTCCCGGGTAACCCATTCAAAGAAACCATCTGCCGGTATTAAACAGCGTTTGTGCCGGAACGGCACCCGGTAGGCCGGCTTGTCAGCAACCGACTCGATGCGCGCATTGATGGTTGCATAGCGAGGCCGCGCTTGCTTCGACCAGCCCGGTACCAGGCCCCAGCGGGCCGGCCCGATCTGCCGCCGGGCCCCGTCGGTGCGGACAATCGCGATTTCCTGTGATGGTGCAATATTGTAGCGGGGCACGAGGCGATAGCCGGTCGGCAGGGTATCGAGATCGAATGCCGCCAGCACCTCGTCTGCCGGGGTATGCAGGGTGAATCGTCCACACATAGCGAAAAGATAACCGCGTCGGGAGACAGATACCACCGCGGGTGGCCAGCGACTTGAATTTTGCGGCTGCAGCCCCTAAATAGGACATGTCCTGCAACCTGCAAAAGGAACCGTCCAGTGAGCAATACTCAGCATATTGTCTGCCCGCGCTGCAATGCAGTGAATCGCCTGAGAGCAGATCGTCTCGGTGATAACCCCAGCTGCGGAAAATGCCATCGCGACCTGTTTACCGCGCATCCGACCGACCTGACCGCAAGCGGCTTTCAGAAACAGATCGAACGCAGCGACATCCCGGTGCTGGTTGATTTCTGGGCGCCCTGGTGCGGCCCCTGCAAAATGATGGCGCCTGCCTTCGAGCAGGCAGCGGCGCGGCTGGAGCCGCGGGTGAGGGTGGTAAAACTCAATACCGAGAACGAACAGGCCATCGCCGCGAAATACCGGATTCAGAGTATCCCGACGCTGGCCGTATTCCGCGGCGGTCGCGAACTGGCGCGCCAGCCGGGCGCAATGGGCATGCAGGACATTATTCGCTGGGTTGAGTCGCATATCTGAAGCGGCTGGGTTCGGCCGTGGATTTCCCTTACCATAGGCGGCTCTTGCACCCAACCAACAAGGCCTGATCATGAAGTTAACAGTTATATGCGGCAGTCATCGCAAAGAGGCGCAAAGTCTCAAGGTTGCAAAACATATTCAACGCACACTTGCAGACGGTATATGCGATGAAGTCGCCCTGGTCAGCCTGGCGGACAATCCGCTGCCACTCTGGGACATGGGCGTGTGGGAAGGTGATGCGAAATGGCCGCCGTTGCTGGACCCGATTCGCGAAGAACTTGGATCAAGCGACGGCTTTGTCGTTGTTACACCGGAATGGCACGGACAGGTACCGGCCGGCCTGAAGAATTTCTTTCTGCTGTTCGGCAAAAACGAACTGGGGCACAAGCCGGCGATGATCGTCGCCGTTTCATCGGCTGACGGCGGCGCCTACCCGGTGGCCGAACTGCGTATGAGCAGCTACAAGAACAGCCGCCTGTGCTACATACCCGAGCATGTCATTGTACGCAATGTCGAGAAGGTGCTGAATGATGATGGCAAGGACAACGATGAAGGGGCAGACAGTTACTTTCGCGAACGCATCAACTGGGCACTGCACATACTCAAGGCCTACGCTGTCGGCCTTCAACATGTCCGTGACAGCGGCGTAACCGCAACCGACAAATTCAACAACGGGATGTAAATCATGATACAACGCAGCACTTTGATGAGAGTACACATGTTACTGGCAGCGTTTGTTCTGCCGGTTGCCATCATGTTCCTGGTCACTGGCGGCCTGTACACATGGGGACAGAAGGGCAGTTATGTCACTGAAACCGTCGAGCTGCCACTGGCGCAGCCGATTGCCGGTGATGAGGCGTTGCTGACCGGCCTGGTTACACAGGTGCTGAGTGATCGCGGCCTGCAGCCGCCCAGTGGCGGTGCCAAGGTAAAAAAAGTCGGCACGTCTTTCCTGTTTGAGTGGACCGGTGCGGATCTGGATATCGAACTGGAGCCCACTGCCGATCCGTTCGTTGCAAAGCTCAAGATCAAGGACACGACCTGGTATCGCCACCTGGTACAATTACACAAGGCCAAGGGCGGCATCCTGTTTAAATACCTCGCTGCGTTTTTCGCCATCAGCCTGCTAGTGATCCTGATCTCGGGTACGCTCATGGCCATGCAGTTGCCCAAATACCGTGGTCAGGCACTGCTCGCGATGGCTGGCGGCTTTGCAGTACTGCTCACAGCTATCCTGCTCAGCTAGCGACTCCCGCCATATGGATGTGACCGAGTACCTGCGCCGGAGCAGGGCTGGCGAAAACCTGCTGTACAGTGCCTGCGATGAACGCACATCCATCCAGGTTCATGAGTTTGCCAACGAGCGCTGGGTCTATACCGGCGATAACTCCATTCTTTCACTGATGCGGCTGGACGCGCCAGCCGACCCGGTACTACCAAACCATGTGGCCATGCTGGCAGCAATACTGTTCAGCCGGCTACCCGCCCGCGTCTTGAACCTCGGCTTTGGTACCGGCGCCTTCGAACGTTTTTTTGCTGACCGGCTGCCAGATACACAAGTGGTATCGGTTGACACAAGTCCGCTACTGGTTGATATCGCCCGGCAGTTCTTTGCTATCGGCACCGGGCAGGCAGTCATCACGCAATCAGCTGAGAGTTTCCTTGACGAAAACTCACGGACATTTGACCTGATCCTGTGCGATATCTTCAACGGTGACCGGCACCCGGACTGCCTGGGTGACGAGGCATTCTATCGCGACGCAGCGCGCAGCCTGGGGGAGGGCGGTGTAATGGCCTTCAACCTGTCACCCGCCACGGAGCAGGCGCTACTCAATATTCTTCTAACCATGCGCCGGAGTTTTGCCCACGTGGTATTGGCTAACCTGGTCGACTACGGCAATATCGTCGTATATGCCATGCAACACAGGCCTGCAGACGACAAGGAGATCCGTCGCAACGCGGCCCGCCGTAGTACCCGGTTGCAGCTACAGCTCGAACATATCCCTGATCAAATTACTGTATTACCGGACACGCCGGAGATACATGACGGCCGCGTGCCATGAAGGCATGGATTGAGGATCTGAATGCGGCTGTCCTGCACAGCTACAACACGCGCCTGGTCGGGGGATTTGATGAGCCCTTTTACCGGGCGCCAACGGATGGTCAGGCTGCAGAAATTCGTTTTACCCGTGATTATGAACGCAGCGCCTTGCACGAGCTTGCGCACTGGTGTGTCGCCGGTGAGCAGCGACGCCGACTGGACGATTATGGTTACTGGTATGCACCGGACGGGCGGGACACGCAACAGCAGCAGTTGTTCTTTCGTGTTGAAGCCCGGCCACAGGCCCTCGAAAAACATTTCTGCAACGCCCTTGGGCTGGCATTCGATATCAGCGCGGATAACCTCGACAACCCGGCAATCAGCGGCCTGGAAGCTTTTCGTCAGGCGGTGAATGCGCAGTACCTGCAACTATCCGGCAATGGCCTGCCATCCAGGGCAGCCGCCATCGTGACACGTCTCGTAAAGCATCGAACAAATACCTGGCTATTAAATGTAAATACAGATAGTTATAAGACTTTTCAGGAAAATCACTTAACACGGACCTAAAGTCTCCCAGGCCGCCGGCCGATAACCGTGTACCCGGAAACTGCATCACCGGATACACACATGGTCAAGGCAACACTCCAGTACCTGCTGCTAGCGGCATTCGTTATCCTGGCATCCGCCTGCTCATCGACACCGGATTACCCGCCGCGCACATCGTCCACGTCGTTACCAGGCAGCGGCAATAGCGTCGCCCACCCGGGTGTGCGCGTGGCGGCATCAATGCTGGGAACACCGTATCGTTATGGTGGCTCGAATCCACGCGGCTTCGATTGCAGCGGACTGGTGTATTACAGTTATCGACAGGCCGGCTTCCATGTGCCACGCACCACGCGCGAACAACTGCGGGCAGCCAACCGGATCACCCTGTCACAACTGACGCCTGGCGACCTGCTGTTTTTCAGGACTGCCAGGCAGGATGTTTCCCATGTTGCAATCTACACGGGCGGCGGGCGTTTTATCCATGCACCGTCCAGCGGAAAACGGGTATCCTATGGTTCCATGAGTAATGCATACTGGAAAAACCGGCTGATCGCAGCCGGACGTTACTGATCCCCATGACCGGGCTACAGCGGCTCACAGCAGTTATACTGCTGGGCATGATGAGTGCCGCAACAGCCAGCCTGCCACCATGCCCTGATAGCCCGAACTGCGTTTCAAGCCAGGCAACGAACAAAGACCAGCAGGTAGATCCCATTGTATTCGTATTACCGCCAGCGCAGGCACTCGCACGGCTGAAACAGGTACTCGCGGGTATGCCACGTACGCGCCTCGTTAAAGAGGAGGGCGGCTACCTGCATGCGGAGGTGCGCAGTTTCCTGTTCCGTTTCGTTGACGACCTCGAGTTCCTGGTTGATAACGAGCGCAACCTCATTCATATGCGCTCTGCATCACGTACCGGTCATTCTGATTTTGGCGTCAACCGACGTCGTGTAGAACGCATACGCAAGGCATTTGACGGCCTGGAATAGGACATGGAAGAAGAGGGCGTTATAAAGTTTGACCTGCACTTCACAGAAAGCGCCCCGCTCACTGTCGCGTCACTTGAAGAGCTGATTCACTGGCGCGGCCTGCTGTGGGCGCAGGGACTGATCGGGCAGGACCCGCAACGTTACGGTGGTTATGGCTTCGGCAATGTCAGCCAGCGCGTGCCGGGTGTATTGCAGCCGGACAACGACATGACGTTTATCATCAGCGGATCGCAAACCGGACATCTACAGATGTTGACCGGCGAGCATTTTGCCATCGTCAGCAGCTGCGACGCCTATAGCAACCGGGTCGAGGCACAAGGACCGATTCGCCCGTCATCCGAATCACTGACGCATGGCATGGTGTACAGGCAGTCAGAAAATATAAACGTTGTATTGCATGTGCATTCACCGGATATCTGGCTGGCGGCTGATGCATTACATCTCCCGGTCACCAATGCCGCGGTTGAATACGGCACACCGGCAATGGCGCAGGAAGTCGACCGTCTGTTCCGGGAGACGAACGTCGCGCAACAAAAAATATTTTCCATGGGCGGACATGAGGACGGCATCGTCG
>JAOULY010000507.1 GCA_029881775.1 Gammaproteobacteria bacterium | reverse complement strand
TTGCGACGCATGGTGACGGTCAGTACAAGGGGCGTGACGCGGACCGCGTTGCGCTCGTCACGGGTACGCGCTGGCAGGTGGCTTACTGGCCCGAAATATCACGCTTCGTTTACCTGGGCAAGATCAGCCTGTGGGTGCTGGTCGCGATTGCAGTGGCTGTGCTGTCGCTGGTATCGCTGATCCTGTTGCAGTTCCGCGGGATCATGCAGGGTGTGCGTCAGAACGAGATCAGCATGGTTTCGCTGATGAAGGATTTCAAACAGGACCAGGTCAAGCGTGAGTATGCCGGTGGCCTGAAGGAAATGGATGAGACGCTGGCCACTATGGTCAGGGTTGCCAGAGGCAGGCAAAAGCCCGAGCCGTTGAATTTTGCGCCGGCGCCACGTGAACGGGACAGGGATTATCTGTCAGGCTCGCCTGCACCGGTACAGGTCGGTGAGGGTGGCGAAATGGCTGCCGGCACCCCTGCCAACTTTGATTCAGCCATTCCAACAGACGCTATGATAATAGAGGAAAACATGCCTGCAGATGCCGGAGTAGCAACCACCATCGACCCGAGTATTTTCCGTGCCTATGATATTCGTGGCGTCGTCGACCAGTCACTTACGGTCGGTACCGTGAGTCAGATAGGGCGTGCGATCGGCAGTGAGGCCCTGCAACGCGGGCGTAATACCGTGGTGGTTGGTCGTGATGGGCGCCTGTCCGGACCGATGCTTTCCCATGCGTTGATCGAAGGTATTACATCAACCGGTTGTGATGTGAAAGATATCGGCTGTGTGCCAACGCCGGTGTTGTATTTCGCTACACACTATCTGGATACGCAAACCGGCGTCGTTGTTACGGGCAGTCATAACCCGCCCGATTACAATGGCCTCAAAATCGTCATCGATGGTGAGACATTGTCCGGCGAATCGATTCAGTCGTTACGTGAACGAATAGAGACGGGAAATTTCATCGCCGGCCGCCAGGGCAGTGTGCAAACCATCAACGTGGTGCCCGACTACGTGGAAAAGATCCGCGGCGATGTCGATCTTGCACGACCGATGTCGGTTATTATCGATTGCGGCAACGGCGTG
Source organism: Gammaproteobacteria bacterium (assembly GCA_029881775.1). GTDB lineage: Bacteria > Pseudomonadota > Gammaproteobacteria > UBA9214 > UBA9214 > UBA9214. Next base: position 937 of record JAOULY010000507.1, on the reverse strand, counting down.
GCAGGCCATGTTGCGCCCGACCTGTTGCGAGCGCTCGGTTGCGAGGTAAAAGAACTCTATTGCGAGGTTGATGGCAACTTCCCCAATCACCATCCGGATCCCAGCAAGGAAGAAAACCTCGTTGACCTGATCGGGGTGGTGCAGTCAAGCCAGGCGGACCTGGGGCTGGCTTTCGATGGCGATGGCGACCGTCTGGGTGTTGTCACGTCGACGGGCACCGTCGTCTGGCCCGATCGTGTTTTGATGCTGTTTGCCAGGGATATCCTCGAGCGGAACCCGGGCGGGCAGATAATCTACGATGTTAAATGCACGCGCTACCTCGATGCGTTGATCCGTGAAAACGGTGGACAGCCGCTGATGTGGAAAACGGGTCATTCCTTTATCAAGGCGAAGATCAAGGAGACCGGTGCGCTGCTTGCCGGTGAGATGAGCGGGCATATCTTCATCAACGAACGCTGGTACGGGTTTGATGATGCGCTTTATGCGGCGGCACGTTTGCTCGAGGTTCTCGCCAAGGATAGCCGGACAAGCGATGCCGTGTTCGCCGAGCTGCCTGACAGCGTAAACACTCCGGAACTGAATGTCGCAATGCAGGAAGGCGAGCCGCCGGTGTTTATAAACAGCCTGCTGGAGACTGCGAATTTTGAAGGTGCGACGATCTCGACGATTGACGGGCTGCGTGTTGACTTCCCTGATGGCTGGGGGCTGGTGCGCGCATCAAATACCACGCCGGTACTGGTACTGCGCTTCGAGGCGGACACCCAGGACGCGCTGGCTCGCATCATGGGCGAATTCCGCCGCGAGATGATACAGGTTAACCCGCACCTGTCCCTGCCTTTCTAGTCCGGCTGCCCTGCGATTCACTTGTTAGAATGCACGATTCGCGCGTAAACTGCGCGCATTGTTTTTTTTGCAGGGCTGATACAAGACCATGTCA
>JAOULY010000506.1 GCA_029881775.1 Gammaproteobacteria bacterium | reverse complement strand
CGGCCACCGTTGTATTGAGGAACGTCCCGAACGTCTCGATGCCGATCGCGCCGGCGCCGTCATCGTCGATGATGATCGACATGTCACCGTCGCTGGACACGACCGAACCCGCGTCATTGGCCGTGAAACCGTCGAGGGTGGCTTCGATACCGAAGGTGAATGGCGCAAAACCGTCAAACGGGGACGGGATGGTCTCCGTCACTATGAAATTGAACCGCCCGTTCATCATGACTCCGTTCAGCATGCAGTCGATGTAGCGGAGGTTGAGGAAATCGCCGACAAACAGGGTAAACAGGTCCGGATCAACCACCTCGCCGGAGTAACGGACAAAGCCGCCCGAGTTGTCACATCTGGCGGAGCGCGAACCGAGCACGACACCGGTCACGCTTCCGGTTGCCGGCAGTGTGCCGGCCAGTTGCGGATTGCCGAGTTGTGACAGGAGCAGTTCGGCGTAACTGAAGTTGCCACCCCCGCCGGAGACCGACACACCGGTGAGAAAACCCGAGCCGCTGCTCGTGCCGGTAGCGGCTTCCGACGAACCAAGCAACTCTGCAACAATCAATTCGGCATTGAGTGCATTGATGGTTACCGGCGTGGTCGGCACGATCGGCGTCAACGGGCCACCGCCACCGTTGCCGCCACATGCCGTGACCAGCAATACGCACGACAGACTGAATAAACAGGATTTGAATGATTTCATGCAGGTAACCCCCTGTTAATGTTTTGTATCCGGGTGGGCAGTATATTTTCACCGTATATGAAAGTGGCACACCGATCAATCAGGGAGTTCCTGAAAATAGCTGTTTTTTATAGCGGTAAACAGTAAAAGGGGGCGGAGGGAGTAAAATTAATCCTTCCGTTCCATCTTGCTTCTCATTCGCATTGCTATGCCAGTAAATCCACCGGCCTGCTGGTGTTGGCCGGGATAGCGAGGAAGAGAGCGGCTTAATATCAGGGCATGCTAAACGGCGGAAGCCGGTCAGGGCCAGGCACTAACAAGCAGGGGGCAGCTACTGCACCCCCGCACTGCGGTTCCACAACCGTAGCCCGGATGGAGTGAAACGCAATCCGGGAGCGTCTCCCCGGATTCCACTGCGTTGCATCCGGGCTACTCCGCAACCGTAGCCCGGATGGAGTGAAACGTAATCCGGGGGTATCCCCCTGGATTCCACTGCGTTGCATCCGGGCTACGGCACTGAATGCCTGAGATGTCGGGTTCCATGGCCTCGGAACCACAACTTCCAGTCATTCATCGAAAAGTAATTTTTTTACTCGAAGTTTTATGTCCCTGCAAAGAATAAAAGGGTACTGACACCTTTTATTGGAGTTTTCCGGGATTCGGTCAGGAATCGTTGTGCATCGTCCGGTAAATCAGGCAATGGGCGTCCCGGAATCGGTTAATGAAAACAAATGGTTAAAAACCAGCAATACCACTCATAGTGCTGGGGTCGGTGGTTCAAGCCCACCCGTAGCCACCATTTCGAAATCCATTCCTGTCACATGGGTGACAGTTCATTTTTATCAGACACCCGGTAATTACCGCACCCTGCATTAACCGGGCGGGCGTGAACGGCCGTCAAACAAGCCCCTGGACATTGCGTGCTCAACGACATGCATCGCCACATCCGCCGCGGTCTTCAGAAACAGGAAGGCAACCAGTGCTATAAGGCTGTCACCGGCAAACCTGTCGCCGGCGACGATCATCAGTTGCATCGGGATAATCCTGATGTAGGGGAAGAACATGATCATGCCGATATTCGGGACCCTGCCCTGTTCCTGCGACTGGTTGTAGTGATAGGAAAAGCGATGGTTGAAATAGAACGCAAGGACACACACGAACACAGTGAATAAAGGAATGGGTCCTGCTGCGTTGACCTCGGTCGCGATATAGACCATGTAAGCAACATTGAAGAAGCCGTAATGCAGGGCAAAGAAACCGGCAACCTGGCGCTTCGTACCGGGTGTCGCTTCCACGGCCTGGCCATTCATCCGGAAATTCTCGGTGGAAAATTCCT
>JAOULY010000505.1 GCA_029881775.1 Gammaproteobacteria bacterium | reverse complement strand
AGCGGTTTCATCGTGCCGCCAACCGGACTTCGATGGCGTCCATCAGTTGCCCGGCAATATCAGCCCCGTATTGCTTGTCGAGTTCGCGGATGCAGGTCGGGCTGGTGACATTGATCTCGGTGAGGTAATCGCCGATGACGTCGAGCCCGACAAAGGTCAGGCCCTGTTCGCGCAGGGTCGGCCCGACCTGTGCGCAGATCCAGCGATCGCGTTCACTCAGGTCCACGCCCTTGCCGGTGCCGCCGGCGGCGAGGTTGCCGCGCGTTTCACCGGCGGCGGGAATGCGCGCCAGTGCGTGCGGGAAGGGTTCGCCGTCGATCATGAGGATACGCTTGTCACCCCGGGTGATCTCCGCAATGTAGCGTTGCGCCATGGCGCTTTGCCGGCCGTTGTCGGTGATGGTCTCGAGGATGACATGCAGGTTCGGATCATCTTTACGGATGCGGAACACCGATGCGCCGCCCATGCCATTGAGCGGCTTCACCACGATGTCGCCGTGTTCGCGCAGGAAGTCTTCCAGCACCTGTTTGTCGCGCGACACGCGCATGGGCGCGCAGCACTGGCTGAACCAGGCAGTGTAGAGCTTCTCGCTGGCATTGCGCACGCTGACGGGCCGGTTGACGACCAGCACGCCCTCGGCCTCGGCGCGTTCCAGCAGGAAGCCGGTGTAGAGATATTCGAGGTCGACCGGCGGGTCCTTGCGCATCAGCACCACGTCGAGATCGGTCAGCGGCCGTGTGCTGCAGTCGCCGAGTGTGAACCAGTCGGTTTCCTCCGCCCGCACCTCGAGCCCGGCCATGCGGGCCATGCAGTGGCTGTCTTCCAGGTAGAGGTCGTCCTGCTCCATGTAATGCAATGACCAGCCTCGTTTTTGTGCCGCCAGCAGCATCGCCAGGGTGCTGTCCTTGTGGTAATTGATGGCCCCGATCGGGTCCATTACAACGCCGAGTTTGATGTCCATTTGCTCCCTTTCCCGGTGGTTTGCGGGATACCGACGGCCGCCTGGCTGGCGGGCGTAAAGTTTGCTGCCGCTTTGACGATAAATCGTTGTATCAGAAAGCCAATACTAAATTAAAACGTCCCGGGACGTGGCCGGGGTGGCGCAAGTCGCCGGGTATTGGAAGTATTTTTATTTAAAACAAGCAGATAGAGGTCATCATGCAAAGTACCGTAGCGGCTGGTGATATGACGGCTCCCGCGCCTGGCGACGAGTCCACCGCGACCGATAACGAATCGGTCACCAAGATCATGGTCATTGATGACAGCAAGACCATTCGCCGAACAGCCGAGACGCTGCTCAGGAATGAGGGTTTCGAGGTCATCGTGGCGACCGACGGTTTCGAGGCGCTCAGCATGATCGCCGACCATCGTCCCAGCCTGATCTTCCTCGACATCATGATGCCCCGGCTGGACGGTTACCAGACCTGCGCGCTGATCAAGCACCACAAGGTTTTCCGGCATACGCCGGTCGTCATGCTGTCCAGCAAGGACGGACTGTTCGATCGCGCACGCGGGCGGGTGGTCGGTTCCGACCATTACATAACCAAGCCGTTCACACGTGAAGAACTGCTGGCAGCCATTGAAATGCATTGCGATACCAAATCGGGCAGCTGAATCATTCGAGAGGCAATACTGATGACACACATAATGATAGTTGATGATTCACCGACAGATGCTCACGTTCTGAAGAAGATGCTGGAGAAGAATGGTTATTCGACAGTAACTGCGGCAGATGCGAACGAAGGTATTGAAACGGCACGACGTGAAAAGCCCGACCTGATCCTGATGGATGTCGTGATGCCGGGCCTGAACGGCTTCCAGGCAACACGGGAGCTGACTTCCGATCCGGAAACATCCGGCATTCCGGTCATTATTGTCACGCGCAAGGACCAGCAGGTTGATCGCGTCTGGGGTATGCGCCAGGGCGCAGCTAATTACGTGACCAAACCGGTGCGCGAAAATACGCTGTTATCGCTTATCAACGAAGCGCTTGTGGTGTAGCTGTCATGTTGGAAAAAAGCAGTACACAT
>JAOULY010000504.1 GCA_029881775.1 Gammaproteobacteria bacterium | reverse complement strand
GTTCTCGCATGGCGAGCAGGGGGCGGTATCAGCCGCCTGAGGTAACCCATGTCACCCCATTCGCGCCTGCAAGGCGCTCCTGTGCGGTGGGTACATGCTGTAGGAGCGGACGCCGTCCGCGAATAAATCGGCTATTAATGTTCGCGCATTCCTGCGCTCCTACAGCTGTTTTCAGGGTTTCGTTTTAACCGGAATTTCCGTGTCATTCCGTGGTTACCGCGCCTGCAAGGGGCTCCTGCGGTTACCTTTGCGCAGTGGTGACGTTCAGCGTCCCCGCATACAGTCAAACCCCGGCTGAATCAGCCGCCCGCTTTTGCCAGCAGGTGATCGAGCCAGCGTCCGGGCAATACCCGTTTCAGATACGCGAATGCGTAGGTCGGCAGCGTGACCGCGTAGCGGTGTTTCGGTCGCGGACTTTCCAGGGCGTGAATAACGCGTTTCAGTACGGCCTCCGGTCCCAGTGTAAAGGGCGCCGCCGGTCCTTCCTTTTCGAGCCGTTCTTCCATGCGCTGGTACGCGTCCCTGAAGGCGCTGTTGTCTGGATTGATGTTGGCCTTGTAGGCGGCAAAGGCGTTCTGGCGGAAACGGCTGGTGATCGGCCCGGGTTGTATCAGTGAAATGTGAATCCCGGTGCCGCGCAACTCCAGGCGCTGGGTGTCGGCCAGTCCTTCCAGCGCATACTTGCTCGCGTTGTAGGCGCCGCGAAAGCGCATGGCGACGAAGCCGAGCACCGAGCTGTTGTAGATAATCCGCCCGTGCCCCTGCGCGCGCATTACCGGCAGTATCCGGTGGTTCAGGTCGTGCCAGCCGAACAGGTTGGTCTCGAACTGTTGGCGCAGGGTGTTGCGGTCCAGGTCTTCAACCGCTCCCGGTTGGCCGTATGCCCCGTTGTGGAAAACGCCAAACAGCCGGTTGTCGGTACAGGCAAGTACGTCCGCTACGGTTGCCTCGATCGAGGCAGAATCGTCCAGGTCAAGCTGGAAACTTTCCAGTCCATCCGCCCGCAGGCGCTCCACGTCGGCCGCTTTACGGGCGGTGGCAAACACGCGATAACCGCGCTCATGCAAGGCATGCGCCGTGTAATGGCCGATGCCGGAAGAGCAGCCGGTGATTAATATCGCGCGATTATCCATTTGAGCGGGTGTCACGAGTTCGTTGCAATGCAATGTTTTTAATACATAAAGCAACTGACTGGAACTGTGGTATCAAGTCGTCAGCGCGTGCGCGACCAGTGCCGTTTGCCAGTTAAGTGCTTGTATGGAGGCGTCTCATTAAATACTATTTCGCACCTAATACAAGCGAGCAGCGCCTGCCGGTGCAGGTAATCATAATCAATTCAGGAGGGGATGGATGAATAACAAACAATTGTTTGCCATGGTAACCGGGCTGGGCATGTGGTGTTTCTCACAGCTGGTGGCTGCGGCTGGACCAGGCTATACCTACGCCGAGCTTGGCTACCAGCACTTCGATGCTGACAAGTATGATGGTAACGGGGCACGGGTCAATATTTCCTACGGCGTTACCGGTAACATTTTTTTAAAGATGGGCTATGCGCGTTTGTTTGTCGATGCGACCGGCTTGTCCGGTGATATCGACGTTGACCGCTTCAATATCGGGCTGGGCGGACACATGGCGTTATCTGACAAAATTGATGCGCTTGCTGTGGTCAGCTATCTCGACAACGAATACTCCGGCGCCATTTCCACCGAGGCGGATGAAGGCTACCAGGTCGACCTGGGTGTGCGTGCCATGGTTTCCAAAAAGGCTGAAATCAACGCAACTGCAATATACCGGCACATGGCCCTGACCTCTGCATTTGGCGTCGCGGATGACGAAGACGTCGGCTTTGAACTGGGAACGGTGATCAAGATGAAGAAGGATTTTCACTTCACCGGCAATGTCAGTTATTTCGATGAGGCTGAAGAGACCGGCGTGTTCGCGGGCATTCGCCTGGAACTGTAACGGGCTTCATTGCCGATACGAAACCCGCCAGCCGGCGGGTTTTTTATTGCCTGTAATTCAACGCCGTGTCG
>JAOULY010000502.1 GCA_029881775.1 Gammaproteobacteria bacterium | reverse complement strand
CGGAACTGCGCAAGGAGTTGCAGGCGCGCGGCCACGTGTTTACCTCGTCCGGCGACACCGAGGTCATCCTCAGGGCGTACGCCGAGTGGGGCGAGGCATGTCCCGAGCGACTCCAGGGTATGTTCGCGTTCGCGATCTGGGACAGTAAGCGTCAGCAACTGTTCCTGGCGCGTGACCGTTTCGGCATCAAGCCGCTTTATTACACTATCACGCGCGACGCTATCCGTTTTGCCTCGACCAGCCAGGCCTTGCTGGTCGCGGGCGATGTCGATACCGCCATAGATCCGGTCGGCCTGCACCGACATTTCACCCTGCATGCCGTGGTACCGGCGCCGCGTACCGTGTTGCGCGGGTTGCGCAAGCTGGCGCCTGGCCACAGCCTGGTGGTGGAGCCAAACAGGCGCAGGACGTTATCCCGTTACTGGCAACTGGATGCGCTGACATGCACCGATAAGCTGAGTGAATGGGAATGGATCGAGGCCACGCACGATGCACTGCGGCGGGCAGTCGAACGCCGGCGCGTGATTGCCGACGTGCCGGTCGGCATCCTGCTGTCCGGGGGGTTGGATTCAAGCCTGCTGGTTGCATTGCTGGCCGAGGCCGGCTGCAGCGACCTGCTGACGTTCTCGGTCGGCTTCGAGGACGAGCCGGAAGAGAAAGGTAACGAGTTCGAATACTCGGACCTGGTTGCGGAACTCTATGACACGCGTCACCGGCGTATTCATATACCGAACTCTGAAGTGCTGTCACGCTTGCCGGAAGCGGTTGACGAAATGTCCGAGCCAATGGTCGGCCAGGATGCTGTCGCCTTCTACCTGCTGGGCGAGCGTGTATCAAAGGAAGTGAAGGTGGTGCAGAGCGGGCAGGGTGCCGACGAGGTGTTTGCCGGCTATTTCTGGTACCAGCAAATGCATAATGCGCATGGCACAGATATCGACCGCTTCAAGCCATTATATTTTGACCGGACACACGACGAAATGCATGCGACCCTGTCTGAACAATACCAGGGACCGGACTATTCGACGCCCATGGTGGCACAGGGGCTTGCAGCCTCTCACGGGAAACGCTTCCTGAACCGGGTGCTTGCCTTCGATGTCACGACGCTGATCGTCGATGACCCGGTCAAGCGCGTCGACAACATGACCATGGCCTGGGGCCTGGAGGCGCGTGTTCCGTTCCTTGACCAGGAACTGGTCGAGCTGGTTACCTGCATGCCGCCCGAGATCAAGCTGAAATCAGGCGGCAAACACCCCCTGAAGGTGATTGCGCGCGACCTGCTGCCGGACATCGTTATTGATCGCCCCAAGGGCTATTTTCCGGTGCCCTCGCTGAAATATGTGCGTGGCCGCACGCTTGATTTCATGCGCGGGGTGCTCGAATCGCAGGCCTGCAGGGAGCGTGGCCTGTACCAGCGCAATTATGTGAATGCGCTGCTGAACAATCCCGAGCAGTCGCATACCCCGTTGCTCGGCAGCAAGCTCTGGCACCTGACCCTGCTGGAATTCTGGTTACAGAGAAATGTGGATATATCCCCCTGATGGGTAGTATTTACAAGCTCTAATCCCGAGTTAAACTGTCAGGTATTCAGAAAACATATTCCTGGTTTGAGTGAGGTTTAGTAATGGATGTAATGGATCGAATTGACGAAGCAGTCAAAAACAACCCGGTTGTCATCTTTATGAAGGGTACGCCGCAGCTGCCGCAGTGCGGGTATTCAAGCCGGACCGCGCAGGCGCTGGCCGCCTGTGGCAAGGAATTCAAGCACGTGAATGTCTTTGCTGACCCCGAGGTGTATGAAAACCTGCCGCGTTACGCCAACTGGCCAACGTTCCCGCAGGTCTACATTAACGGTGAACTGGTCGGCGGATGTGATATCACGCTGGAGCTGTACCAGAAAGGCGAGTTGCAGAAGATGGTGGCGGCGGCAGTGGACGGGTCGCCTGAATAAATAAATTGCAGTTGTAGGAGCGCCTTGCAGGCGCGAATAGATTTCAGGGAATCGCTCCTGCAAGGCGCTCCTACGCAATCGTTTTC
>JAOULY010000503.1 GCA_029881775.1 Gammaproteobacteria bacterium | reverse complement strand
GAAAGACAGCAGGCCAAGACTGAACAGGTTGCTGAGTAGAATCTCGTACATGGTCAGGAACGGGCCATACCCGGCCCGCGTCCAGCGCAAGGCAATGGCCACGGCGAACAGGACGACCGCTGCCAGTGTTGCCACCAGCACAGCCCGGTCAGCAACACGTCGCAAAATCACGCCACGCCATGCTGCCACGGCACCGGTCAGGTATGCCGCGATCCCACCGAGTATCCAGGCCATCTCAGAACCGGGCGACAGGGACAGCATGCTGCCGGTCCTCCACACGCAAGCCTTGCGATTCATTAATGGTGGACAGCGGGCTTTCCAGCCGGGCGCGGAAATACCATGCCAGTGCCATAACACCGAGCACTGCGACGCCAAACAACCAGGGCAGGAGCGGCTCAAAACGTATTGCGTAACCCATCCACAAGCGCACATCCACAAACTGCAGGACTCCGTCACCCAGTTGAACCCGGTCACCCGGTTTCATGATCAGCGTTCGCCCATCGACCGCGACACGCAAAGCACCGGCAGCCCGGTCACTGTCAAGCACCCACTGTTGCGAATAGTCCGGCGGATTTTCAATCATCAGCTCGAGCCCCAACTGCTGCCCGCCGGGACTGGTCCAGTTATTCAGTTGTTGCCAGTCATTGACGGGATAGGATGGAAAGTTAACCGCTCCGGCCTGCACTTCACCCGCAACACCACGCCATACCAGGATTGCTGAAAAACCCTTGTTGGATGTTGTGTATAAACGGTAGCCGGCCATCTTCAGTGGTGTGTTGTCACCTACCAGTACAACCTCACCATTACCTGCTTCACCGCCCAACACTAAACTGCTCTCGGTAGTACTGCGCTTCAGTCCCGGGTTATACCTGACACGCAGCGAGCCCTGCTCGAATGCCATGCGCGCAAGTCGCTCGCGCGAATGCCATGGACCTTGCTGCAACACAGTAACAGCGTCTGCGGAAAAGGCCTGGCCCTCCGTCAGTTCCAGCCGGCCCTGCAATGAACCAAGCTGACTGGCCGCTGCCAGCAGCACCACGGCAAGCAGGCAGACATGGAACAGCATCAAGGCGGGCTGCGCGCGGAATACCGGATTAACTCGCATGGCGGCCATAAGATTGAGTGCCAGTAACAACTGCGGCGTCACCATCCATGCAATTGACGAGGCCTGGTCAAAGTAACGCACGAGAACACCTACGGCCAGTGCCAGCATGCCGGCCAGCGTCAGACGCAGGGATGAAAGGGCGAGTACCATTTTCATGGCGGGTTACTACACACGTCGCGCATCCAGTCACGGCCGGTCTGCGTGTTATTGCCGGGCAGGTTGGCGCCGGCCGATCCACAGTTGGTTTCTTCCCAGTTGCCGCTGGTCGCAAAGCTCCGCACCTTCAGCTTGCTGTTGAAGTAGTAGGGTTCCTGGTTATAAACATCTGCGCTGCCACCTATGACGACCTCGGTACCCGGGGGCAAACCGGCCTCCGCACCTACATCATTAAGATTAACCAGTAAGGCCTTGTTTTTCCAGCCATGCGGCACCGCCACATGACACCAGGTACAGTGCATTTGCTCGATCCTGTCTGCATGGAAGGCATGCAGGTTATTGCTCCTGCCGCCACCGAACCCGCTATCGTTAGCGTCGCCATTCCGATCGGCATAGGTACGAAAATCATGGCATTTAAAACACAAGCCATTATTCGGATCGGTAGCCGGCACATCACGGGTCTGCCCACCGGTCTGGTCATCCCAGTTGCCCTTGAGAATAAAATCATGGGTAGAACCATGCGGCCCCCATGGATTGTTGCCGCCCGGCACAACGGTCGTGGGCGCGGTGTCACTGCCGTGGCAATCACTGCAATACATGGTCTGGTTCCCGACATTGCTGTTCCATGGAGTTAACCAGGCACTGGCACTTGCCTGCCTGACTACCGGGGTGCGGCCGGTGTCGTCGATGACCGGATGCCAGGAACGATGATTATTGTTCGTGAAACCACTACCTGCACCGGAGTCCGACGTGGTGACCTCACCCTTGTGAAA
>JAOULY010000501.1 GCA_029881775.1 Gammaproteobacteria bacterium | reverse complement strand
CGACTGTCGAAACGCAGTTTCAGGAATTTTATCCTGCCCGGACCGCACGAACTGATCGTACTCACCCGCGACGAACGGGTGCTGGGTTACGTGCTGTTGCTGTTTCGTGCCGGCACCAACCTGGCGCGGCTTTATTCCATCGCCGTATCACCGGACGCGCAACACCAGGGCCTGTCGAAACACCTGCTGGGCGCCGCCGAACCGGCGGCCCGCGCGCACCGCTGCGTGTTCATGCGCCTGGAGGTGAGCGTAAACAATGCACCGGCCATCGCCCTCTACCGCAAGGACGGTTACCAGACCATCGGTACCATCAGCAATTATTACGATGACGGCGACGATGCCCTGCGCATGGAAAAACGCCTGCACTACCGCATGCACGAACACACCGTCACCCGGCCCTATTACCAGCAGACCACCGACTTCACCTGCGGGCCGGCGTCGCTGATGATGGCGATGAAAACCCTGCAACCGGACTACGTCACCTCGCGTCACGAGGAACTGCAGATCTGGCGCGAGGCCACCACCATCTTCATGACCGCGGGCCACGGCGGCTGTTCACCGCATGGCCTGGCGTTAAGCGCCTGGCGGCGCGGTTTCAACGTAACGCTGTACGTCAACCAGCAGGAAGCGCCGTTCCTCGACAGTGTGCGGGACGCACAGAAAAAAGCCATCATCCAGCTGGTACACGAGGACTTCCTGGCACAGATCAATAACACCCGGATCAAGCTTTACGTCAAGGCACTGGAGTCGTCCGAACTCGACCGCATCCTGCACAGCGGCGCACCCGTTGTCGCGCTCATCAGCACCTGGCGACTCAACCGCAACAAGTCGCCCCACTGGGTGTACGTGGCCGACTCGGATGACGAGTTCGTCTACATCAACGACTCCGACATCGGCGACGACCCGCTCGCCACGCAAACCGACTACATCCAGGTGCCCATCGACCGGCACGTGTTCCGCGACATGGCACGCTTCGGCCAGAAACGCCTGCGCTGCCTGCTGGTCATCAGCGGACCCCGCGAGCACCCGGCGTAAACCAAAGAAAGGGGACAGATTTATTTAATCTCAAGATTAAATAAATCTGTCCCCTTTCTTCCCTTTCTTCGACCCAGGCACTGTAGGAGCGCCTGCCAGGCGCGAATTATTTATATATTATTCGCGGACAGCGTCCGCTCCTACAGCCGCATTGGCTGAGTCAGGAGCACCTTGCAGGCGCGATTAATTGGGTTCGCAGACAACGTCCGCCCCCACAGCTGCTGATCCAAACGCTGTAGGAGCGCCTGCCAGGCGCGAATTATTTATATACTATTCGCGGACAGCGTCCGCTCCTACAGCCGCATTGGCTGAGACAGGAGCACCTTGCAGGCTCAAACCCTGAATTAAAGGGAACTACTCCCCGCTACTCGCCCACAGTTGCGGCAGTGTTTGCCGTGAACGGGTGTCAACTCGTTGCAACCCTCACAGAGACGATACTGGTCCGTGCCGCAGGCCGTGCAGTAGCGGCTGTCGGGCGCCAGGCGCAGGCCGCATTGCTGGCACTGCCGCTTCGCGATGCGCCGCTGCATCAGTTTCTCGCGTGAGAACAGCTTGCGCTGGAACAGGTAGATCATCGCCAGCGCGGCCAGCACCGCTATGGCAATCAACAGGTAGTGCCATATCGCCACCAGCTTGAGCGATTCGAGCAACTCGACAAGGTGGCGCAGCAACTTGCGCGGCAAAATGTCATAGACCAGCTCAACGAGTTTGAAAAACACCGGGATCAGGGCCACCACCAGCAGGTGCGAGGACACCAGCGTCTGGAAAGGCCGGTCACGGGCGATGCTGCGCGCGTTCCAGGCATAGAAAACCAGGAACAGCGGCAACAGGAACAGCATTTCCATGCCGAGCTTTTTAACCGGGTACCAGAAGTTGAGCCGGCGCAGGTCTTCACGCAACGCCTCGCGATCGGCCTCGGACACACCCTCCACCTGCATAAACAGGGCGAGGATGCGCTGCTCCTGCCCGAGCATTTCACGCAGCTGCCGTTCGCGTTGCA
>JAOULY010000500.1 GCA_029881775.1 Gammaproteobacteria bacterium | reverse complement strand
CTGGTTGCCGTAACGACCGGATGTGCATCTGTTGGCACGCAAAATTTGCCTCCAGCCTCTACAGGTGCTGCTGGCGATTCAAATGTGCTGATCAAGGCATATCTCATTGATGTTGGAGACCAGGTGCGGGTCGATGTATGGAAAAATCCGGAGCTTTCAGTAGTCGCGCCTGTACGTCCAGATGGAAAAATTGCAGTGCCGTTAATTGGTGATGTAATGGCGGCCGGATTAGAGCCGAGAGTACTGGCAGATAATATCAAGGCGGGTTTGAGTAACTATGTAAAGAGTCCGAATGTAACGGTTATATTAACTGAACTCCAGGGGCATGAATTCCTGTCAAGAATACGGGTTACCGGCTCGGTTGAAAATAATATATCCACGCCCTACCACCAGGGAATGACGGTACTGGATGCTGTACTGGAAGCAGGCAGCGTTACTATTTATGCAAACAGTAACAGCACCAAACTGCACCGGCGGACAGAAAGCGGTGCCGTCAGCTACAACATTCGCCTCAAGGATATCCTGGAAGACGGTGATATGACGACGAACATATTGCTGGTGCCCGGCGATGTAATTACCGTACCCGAACGCGCGTTCTGATCGGTGAACCGCCGTAAAATAAACAATGAGGTGGTCAGAAATGATACTAGTTCGAGGTAACCAGCCTTGCCGGCTGCTTCTGGTCGGTTTACTTGCTACCAGCCAACCAGCCCTGGCGTTGCAGTTCAATGCAAATGCCGGGCTAGGCGTAGAGTATTCTGATAATGTTGCCGAGGTCGCAAGCAATGAACAAGAAGACCTGATTTTGCACGCTAATCTGGCCGCAATACTTGAAGAAAGCACTGGCCCATTGCTTGCACGCGCGGAAGCAAGCTGGAACCATCAAAACTATCGAGACAATTCATTCGGTGATCAGGATTATTTCAGCCTTAACGCTGTCGCTGACTGGGAGCAGCTAAGAGACAGGCTTTCTTGGAATATTCGGGATTACTATACCCAGACATCGATTAACAGTCTTGGCACTGACACACCCGACAATACCGAGAATACGAACGCCTTCAGTTTCGGGCCAACTGTCAGGTTCCCGGTTAGTGCCAGGCAGGATGTCTTCGTGGCACCTTTCTTCAGTGACTATACATATGAAGAATCCAATCTTGATAACAGGCGGTACGGACTATCTGCTGGCTGGTCGTACCAGATGTATCCGACCATGAAAGTCGGACTGGAGGGAGATGTCATTGATGTAAATTATGAAGATATAAACACGGATTACAGGACTAGCAGTATCCATTCAGTGCTCTCGGGAACGCGGGCTCATTCCGTGTACAGAATGACCCTGGGCTATACAATTATTGATCGAGATAGCTTTAGTAACCATGAAGGCCCAACCGGCAGTTTTTCCTGGCTGTATAATCTGACAGGCAAATCCAGCATTCGCGCATATATGGCATCAAGTCTTACGGATGCCAGCAGTCGTTTTCTTGGTTCTGTGATCCAACCCGATCATGGTGATTTCACGAATGTGCAAACTTCCAGCGATATATTTCGTGACAATATTGTAAGACTTGAATATAGCAGGCGGGAATCCACCCTCAATACACGCGTATGGAGCGAATTCCGCGACCTGGATTACAAGGAAGAACCGAATGACCGGAAAGTCCAGGATTATGGGGCAGAAATAACCTACGATATGTCGGCGCTGATAACTGCGGGACTAACAGGAAGTTACGTCCGGACAAAACAGACAGATACCGGACATATCAATAAAGAATATCTAGTTGGTGGAAACTTGAGATACAACCTGTCAAGAAAGTTAAGCTGCCTGTTTAATGTCACGTATGAAGAGGAAGACAGTACACTGGCAACCACAGAATATGATGAGCTGAGTGTATTCGCCGGTCTTACCTATGCCTTTGGACGGTGAACCAACCAGGCAACCCTGGTATCAGCTGTAACCGC
Source organism: Gammaproteobacteria bacterium (assembly GCA_029881775.1). Lineage (GTDB taxonomy): Bacteria > Pseudomonadota > Gammaproteobacteria > UBA9214 > UBA9214 > UBA9214. The sequence continues at coordinate 79 of JAOULY010000500.1, read as the reverse complement.
AGTATTGCAGGAGACCCCGTCTAACCTGCCGTTGGGACATCCGGGGTCTTCTGCAATCTTTCCAGTAGTTCCCCGTGAA
>JAOULY010000499.1 GCA_029881775.1 Gammaproteobacteria bacterium | reverse complement strand
GCGCCGATCGCCATGGAAGAAGGTCTGCGCTTCGCGATTCGTGAAGGTGGCCGTACCGTTGGCGCCGGCGTGGTTTCGAAGATCATCGAGTAATTTGATTGGCTGTAGGAGCGCCTTGCAGGCGCGATACTTGATCGTAGGGATTTCGCGCCTGCAAGGCGCTCCTACAATAATTTAATTAACAGTGAAATATTGATATGAGCAACCAGAGAATCCGGATTCGCCTGAAAGCCTTCGATCACAGGCTGATCGATCAGTCAGCGGCTGAAATTGTCGAGACTGCCCGGCGTACCGGTGCACAGGTTCGCGGGCCGATCCCGCTGCCGACGCGGAAAGAACGCTTCACCGTGCTGATTTCTCCGCATGTCAACAAGGATGCGCGTGACCAGTACGAAATTCGTACGCACAAGCGCCTGATGGACATCATGGACCCGACGGAAAAGACCGTTGACGCACTGATGAAGCTGGATCTGGCTGCGGGCGTGGATGTTCAAATCAAGCTGAACTAATCGGAAGACTGACATGACTATCGGAATCATTGGGCGCAAAGAAGGTATGACACGCATCATGCAGGATGATGGCGTCGCTGTGCCTGTCACTGTTTTATCGGTAGAGCCGAATCGCGTTACCCAGGTGAAGACCCTGGAGAACGACGGTTACCGTGCGCTGCAGGTAACGACGGGTACACGCCGCGCATCGCGCGTCACGCGCCCGATGGCCGGGCACTTTGCCAAGGCCGGCACCGAGGCGGGTCGTAACCTGTGGGAATTCCGCCTCGATGATGGTGAAGGTGAGGATATTGCGGCCGGCAGTGAGATCAGGGTCGAAATGTTCGAGGCAGGTCAGAAAGTCGATGTGACCGGCACCTCGATCGGTAAGGGTTTTGCGGGTGTCATCAAGCGCTACAACTTCAGTATGCAGGACGCAACGCACGGCAACTCCCTGTCGCACCGTGCCCCCGGCTCGATCGGGCAATGCCAGACGCCGGGCCGCGTGGTCAAGGGCAAGAAAATGTCCGGTCACATGGGTAATGTCCGTCGCAGCACACAGAATATAGAAGTCGTCCGGGTGGATGCCGAGCGCAACCTGCTGCTCGTCAAGGGTGCGGTTCCGGGTTCCCGGGGCGGTGACGTCATAATCCGGCCGGCAGTGAAGGCACGTTAGGAGCGGGATGATGGAATTGCAGTTACAAGGTTCGGGGTCGGTCAGCGTGTCTGACGATAATTTCGGCCAGGAATTCAGGGAAGCCCTGGTTCACCAGGTCGTGACCGCCTGTATGGCCGCCACTCGTTCAGGCAACTCACAGCAGAAGAATCGTGCTGCGGTCAGTGGCGGTGGTGTAAAGCCATGGCGACAGAAGGGTACGGGGCGCGCACGTGCCGGTACCATTCGCAGTCCGATATGGCGTGGCGGCGGCAAGGTGTTTCCGTCCATGCCGCGTGACTACGCGCAAAAGATCAACCGCAAGATGTACCGCGCTGCCATGCGTTCCATCCTGTCGGAACTGGTACGCCAGGAACGCCTGGTTGCAATCGACACCTTTGGTGTGGATGCGCCGAAGACGAAAGAACTGGCCGGCAAGCTGGCGGCTATGGGAATTGAAAACGTCCTGATTATCACCGATAACCCGGATGACAATCTGTACATGGCTGCACGCAACCTGCCGAATGTGGCCGTGTGTGATGCCGCCGGCGCCGACCCGGTCAGCCTGATCGGTTTCGAAAAGGTGCTGGTGACCGCAGCAGCGCTGAAACTGCTTGAGGAGCGCCTCGCATGAACCAGGTAAGACTGATGAATATCCTGCTGGCGCCGATCGTGTCGGAGAAAAGCAGCCGTATCGCGGATGCCCACAGGCAGTACGCCTTCAAGGTAATGAAGGACGCCAGCAAGCCGGAAGTCAAAAAGGCGGTTGAGCTGATGTTTGATGTCAAGGTCGACAGCGTTCGAATCAGCAATATGCGCGGCAAGGTCAAGGCGCATGGCCGTTCACTGGGCCGCCGATCCGACTGGAAGAAGGCTTACGTGAAGCTTTCCGAAGGC
>JAOULY010000078.1 GCA_029881775.1 Gammaproteobacteria bacterium | reverse complement strand
CATCAGGAACACGGTGCCGGTAACCAGGGTGACTATGGCCGTCAGTACGAAGCCCGGACCGGGGTTGATCACCAGGCTGCTGCCGGCAATCGACTGACTCTGCAGCGCTGAAGAAATACCAAACGCCTGCATGGTGGCAAGCGCCACCGTACCGTAGCGGGTGTATTGCGTAATCTTGTGCCGGCCGGCCTCACCGCCTTCCTTTTTCAGCTGCTCGAGCGACGGCACGGTCACCGTCAGGAGGTTCATGATAATAGAGGCTGAAATGTAGGGCATGATGCCCAGCGCGAACAGCGACAGGCGCTCGAGTGCGCCACCTGAAAACATGTTGAACATTTCCAGGATGGTGCCGCGCTGCTGCTCAACCAGCGCAGACAACACCTGCGGATCGATACCCGGCAACGGGATGAATGTCCCGATACGGAATACAATGATCGCGCCAATGACGAAAAAGAGCCGCTGACGCAGCTCTTTCAACTGCCCGATGCCTGCGGCAGCGCCCGTAATGGAAGACCCGATAGCCATTTAGTCCTCGATCCTGCCTCCGGCCGCTTCGATGGCCGCACGCGCGCCCTTCGTGACCTTGATACCCTTGAGGGTGACAGCCTTGTCGATGCTGCCCGAGGCAAACACCTTGACTGTACGGGTGCTGCGCGAAACCAGGTTTGCGTCCTGCAACGCCTTGAGGTCGATCACATCCGCATCAACGGCAGCAATTTCGTGCAGCCGCAGCTCGTCGGCATAACGCGATTTACGCGCAATAAAACCAACCTTCGGCAGCCGGCGCTGCAACGGCATCTGGCCGCCTTCAAAACCAACCTTGTGGAAGCCGCCCGAGCGTGATTTCTGGCCCTTGTGGCCACGGCCACAGGTCTTGCCCAGCCCGGAACCGATACCACGGCCCACGCGCTTGGCTGCTTTGTTGCTGCCAGCGGCCGGCTTTAATGTATTGAGACGCATCATTTAATCCTCGACACTGACCATGTAGGAAACCCGGTTAACCATGCCACGGGTTTCCGCTGTATCTTCCACCTCGACCGTATGCCGTATGCGGCGCAGTCCAAGACCGCGCAACGTTGCCTTGTGGCTTTCCAGACGGCCGTTCGAACTTTTTGTCTGTGTGACTTTGATCTTCTTCGCACCCATGACTTACCCCAGAATGTCCTGCACAGATTTTCCACGCTTGCCGGCTATTTCTTCCGGTGAACGCATTTCCTCGAGGCCGCGAATCGTGGCACGCAGGACGTTCATCGAATTGTTCGAACCGATGCATTTTGCCAGCACGTTATGAACACCAACCACTTCGAATACGGCACGCATGGCACCACCGGCAATAATGCCGGTACCTTCGGAAGCCGGCTGCATGTAGACCTTCGCTGCACCGTGACGACCCGTCAGTGCATACTGCAGGGTGCCTTCTTTCAGGTTGACGCTAATCATGTTCTTGCGGGCTGCTTCCATGGCCTTCTGGATGGCAACCGGCACTTCACGCGCCTTGCCGTAGCCGTAGCCGACCCGTCCTTCACCATCGCCAACAACAGTCAGTGCAGTAAAGCCGAATTGACGACCACCCTTGACCACTTTTGCGACCCGATTGACGGTAACGAGTTTTTCCAGCAGCCCGTCGCCTTGCGCCTGTGTATCTACCCTTGCCATAGCTGTGCCCTTGATCAGAATTCTAGGCCGCTTTCACGCGCGGCATCGGCCAGCGCTTTCACGCGACCATGATATTTGAAACCGGAACGGTCGAACGCGACCTTCGTGATACCGGCTGCCTTTGCACGCTCTGCCACCATCTTGCCAACAACGGATGCCGCAGCGGCGCCGCCGGTTGTCTTGAGGTCCTTACGCACTTCCTTGTCCAGGGTCGATGCACTGACCATGACCTTGTCGCCCTCGGGCGAAATAACCTGCGCATAAATATGACGCGGCGTGCGGTGCACGCACAGGCGGTTTGCACCCAGTGTCTTGATGTGCGCGCGTGCGCGACGCGAACGGCGAATACGTGACTGTTTCTTGTCCATAATCCTGTCCTATTTCTTCTTCGCTTCTTTGCGGACGACCACTTCATCCGCATAACGAACACCCTTGCCCTTGTAAGGCTCCGGCGGACGGTAGGCGCGAATCTCGGCAGCCACCTGGCCTACCTTCTGTTTATCGCAGCCCTTGATTAAAATCTCTGTCTGGCTGGGTGTTTCGACAGTCACACCCTCCGGCACTTCGTAATCGACCGGGTGAGAAAAACCCAGGGTGAGATTAAGCACCGCGCCTTTAGCCTGTGCGCGATACCCCACACCGACCAGTTCCAGCTTCTTCTCGAAACCGTCACTGGCGCCGATTACCAGGTTATTGATAACCGCGCGGGTGGTCCCGGCCAGCGCATTGGCGGCCTTTGACTCATCGCGTGCCTTGAACGTCAGCTCGGCGTCCCCGCGCTCCATTTGCACGAGTCCGTGGATCGTGTGCTCGAGCGTGCCCTTCGGCCCCTTGACGGTGACCTGCTGGCCGTTTTCCGCAATCTCTACAGATGACGGTACGCTTACTGGTTGGTTTGCTACTCTGGACATATCGTTATCCGTTTATCAGCTCACTATGCACAGGACTTCGCCGCCCTGTCCGGCAGCCCGGGCCTGGCGATCGCTCATCACACCCTTGGACGTTGAAACAATGGCTATACCGAGGCCGTTCTGGATGCTCGGTATATCATCCTTGCCCTTGTACAGGCGCAGACCCGGCCGGCTGGCACGTTGCAGTTTCTCGATAACCGGCTTGCCATCGTAGTATTTCAGCGTCACCGTCAAAACCGGCTTGCCATCCTCGTCCGCCGTTGTGAAATCGTTGATATAACCCTCATCTTTCAGCACTGCTGCGATTGCACACTTCAGCGTTGAAGACGGCATCACTACTTCCACCTTGTTGGCGGACTGGCCGTTGCGAATACGGGTCAAAAAATCTGCTATGGGATCAGTCATCATAATCGTTTACCAACTTGCCTTGACCAGTCCGGGCACGTCACCACGCATGGCAGCTTCGCGCAACTTGTTACGGGACAGTCCGAATTTACGGTAATAGCCATGCGGCCGGCCGGTCACGCGGCAGCGGTTACGGCCACGCACCGGGCTGGCATCACGCGGCTGCGCCTGCAGCTTCAGCTGTGCCTCATAGCGCTCTTCCATTGAAGAGGTTTTACTGTTGATCACCGCCTTCAGTTCGGCGCGCCTGGCGGCGAATCTTTTCACTGCCTTGGTACGCTTGTTTTCGCGTGCAATCATTGAGCTCTTGGCCATGCTTCTACCTCATTGCCTGAACGGGAAGTTGAATGCGGCAAGCAATGCGCGCCCTTCTTCATCCGTTCGTGCAGTTGTTGTAAACGTAATATCCAATCCACGCAGAGTGTCGATCTTGTCGTAATCGATCTCCGGGAAAATAATCTGTTCCTTGACGCCCATGTTGTAGTTACCACGGCCATCGAATGATTTCGGGTTCATGCCGCGGAAGTCACGAATACGCGGGATCGCGATATTAATCAGGCGATCGAGAAATTCATACATTTGCTCGCTGCGCAGCGTGACCTTGCAGCCAACCGGCCAGCCCTCGCGCACCTTGAAGCCGGCAACCGACTTGCGCGCCTTGATCACGATTGGCTTCTGGCCGGCAATCCTGGTCATGTCAGCCACCGCGTGCTCCATGACCTTGCGATCCGCCACTGCCTCGCCCACGCCCATGTTCAGCGTGATCTTGGTGATCTTCGGAATTTCCATGACATTGTCGTACTTGAACTGCTCCTTGAGCTGTCCGACAACCGTGTCACTGTAAAAGTTTTTTAACCTGGCCATAACTGGTTACCGTAAATGTCAGACGTCTACCACTTCATCGGTGGACTTGAAAAAACGCACCTTGCGCCCGTCCTCGAGGACCTTGAAGCCGATCCTGTCGCCCTTCTCGGTCTGCGGGTTGAAAATCATTATATTGGACGGGTCGATCGGCATCTCCTTTTCCATGATGCCGCCGGGCACGCCGCGATTCGGGTTCGGCTTGGTGTGACGCTTGACCATATTCACGTCAGTCACAACCAGACGGCCGTCAGTCATCACGCGCAGCACACTGCCCCGCTTACCCTTGTCTTTACCTGCAATGACGATTACGTCATCGCCTTTCCTGATTCTGTTCATGTTGTCTTCCTAAAGAACTTCCGGTGCCAGCGAAATGATCTTCATAAAGCGCTCGCTGCGCAGTTCACGTGTAACCGGTCCGAAAATACGCGTCCCGATAGGCTGCAGCTGGGTATTCAGCAAAACTGCCGCATTACCGTCGAAGCGAATGAGCGATCCATCCGGCCGACGCACACCCTTGCGCGTACGCACGACAACCGCGTTATAGACCTCGCCCTTCTTTACCTTGCCGCGCGGTATGGCTTCTTTCACGCTGACCTTGATTATGTCACCGATACCCGCGTAGCGACGGTGCGAGCCACCCAGCACCTTGATGCACATCAGACGGCGTGCGCCGCTGTTATCTGCCACATCAAGCATTGATTGCATCTGTATCATGCTGTTATTCCGTTTGTCTTGTTACGCCAGGCCGGACGACTATTCGCTGCGTCCGACAATTTCGACCAGTTTCCAGGACTTGGTCCTGGATATTGGGCGACACTCCTCGATTGTGACGAGATCACCTTCCTGGCAGGCGTTTTCCGCGTCATGGACATGCAGCTTGGTGGAACGGCGGATGTACTTGCCGTAAACCGGGTGCTTGACCTTGCGCTCGATCAGCACAGTCGCGGACTTGTCCATGCGATTGCTGATTACCCTGCCGGTAACTGTACGTTGTAGCTGTGTTTCTTCACTCATGATGCGTCACCCGCGTTTGCCTTTTCAGTCAGCACGGTATTGATGCGAGCAATGTCCTTGCGAACCTTCTTGACCTGGTCCGGGCGAGACAGCTGGCCGGTGCCGCGCTGCATGCTGAGATTGAATTTCTCACGCAGCAGGTTGTGCAGCTCGATCTTGAGCTCGCTAACTGATTTTGATCTGAGTTCCTGGGCATTCATCACATTAGTGTCCGTGCTACAAAAGTTGTCTTGAACGGCAGCTTCGCGGCGGCGAGCTTGAATGCCTCGCGAGCGATGTCTTCCGATACACCTTCAATTTCATACAGCATGCGACCCGGCTGGATCTGGGCAATCCAGTATTCCACGTTGCCCTTGCCCTTGCCCTGGCGCACTTCGATCGGCTTCTTGGTGATCGGCACATCCGGGAACACACGAATCCATATCTTGCCACCACGCTTGACGTGCCGCGTAATCGTACGACGTGCCGCCTCGACCTGGCGTGCAGTCATTCGACCGCGTGCGGTCGCTTTAAGACCATACTCGCCGAAGCTCACTTTGCTGCCGCGCTGCGCCAGGCCACGATTGCGACCTTTCTGCTGCTTGCGGAACTTTGTTCTTTTGGGCTGTAACATTACTAATCTCCGTAACTGGCCGTGATCAGGAAGCGGCCTTGCGTGGCGTTTCGGCCTCGGCTACATCAGCCCCGCCGATAACCTCGCCCTTGAATATCCACACCTTCACGCCGATCACACCGTAGGTGGTATTGGCTTCCGCGGTGCCGTAATCAATATCGGCGCGCAGGGTGTGCAATGGCACACGACCTTCGCGGTACCACTCGCTGCGAGCAATCTCGGCGCCGTTCAGACGACCACCGACCTTGATCTTGATACCCCCGGCACCAATGCGCATCGAGTTACTCACTGCGCGCTTCATTGCACGGCGGAACATGATGCGGCGTTCCAGCTGCTGTGCAACGCTTTCGGCGACCAGCGTGGCATCCAGCTCGGGCTTGCGGATCTCCTCGATATTAATACTGACCGGGATACCCATCTTTTCCGATACGTCCTTGCGCAGGCGATCGATATCCTCGCCCTTCTTGCCGATCACGATACCCGGACGCGCGGTGTGCACGGTAATCACTGCATTGGATGCAGGACGGGCAATCTGGATACGGCTCACCGAGGCCTGCGAGAGGCGCTTGCGGATGTATTCGCGAATCTCGAGATCCATGTTCAGGTAGTCGGCATAATTTTCCGTATTGGCATACCACGTGGACGTCCAGTCCTTGACGATGCCGAGGCGGATGCCTGTTGGATGTACTTTCTGACCCATGCTGTTTTATGCCTCTACCAGGTTATTAGTCGCCCACCGTTACGGTGATATGACTGCTGCGTTTCAGGATTCGTGTACCGCGGCCTTTTGCACGAGCGCGGAAGCGCTTCAGGGTGCGGGCCTCGTTGACGTATATAGCCGCCACTTTCAGTTCGTCGATATCTGCGCCTTCGTTGTGCTCGGCATTCGCAATGGCGGATTCAAGCACCTTGCGGACCAGGGTGGCAGATTTCTTCTGGCTGAAGCCCAGCAGATTGAGCGCCTTTTCAACGGGCAACCCGCGCACCTGGTCTGCAACCAGGCGGCATTTCTGCGGCGAAATATGTACTTGTTTCAGTGTCGCGCTGACCTGCATCGATCAATCCTCTTACTTCGCTTTCCGGTCACCCACGTGACCTTTGAAGGTACGCGTGAGGGCAAATTCGCCCAGCTTGTGGCCAACCATGTTTTCATTGATCAGGACCGGCACATGCTGACGGCCGTTATGTATGGCAATCGTCAGGCCAACCATCTCCGGCAGGACCATTGAACGACGCGACCATGTCTTGATCGGACGCTTGTTGTTTTCCGCTACCGCCTTGTCCACCTTTTTCGCCAGGTGGGTATCGATAAACGGACCTTTTCTGATTGAACGTGCCACTATAAATACCTCAGTCCTTATTTCTTGTTACGTCGACGAATGATCATCTTGTCAGTACGCTTGTTGGAACGCGTGCGGTAACCCTTGGTCGGCATGCCCCACGGACTGACCGGATGACGGCCACCGGAGGTACGACCCTCACCACCACCATGCGGGTGATCAACCGGGTTCATGGCGACGCCGCGAACCGTCGGGCGCTTGCCGCGCCAGCGCGTGGCACCGGCCTTGCCGAGTGAACGCAGGCCGTGTTCGACATTACCGACTTCACCAATGGTGGCGAAACAGTCCGCCATCACCTTGCGCATTTCGCCGGAGCGTAAACGCAGGGTTGCATGATCGCCTTCACGTGCTACGAGCTGGGCGCTGTTACCGGCACTGCGTGCCATCTGTCCGCCCTTGCCCGGCTTCATCTCGATATTGTGTATCAGCGCACCGACCGGGATGTTGCGCATGGGCATGGCATTGCCGGCCTTGATCGGCGCATCACTGCCGTTGCGAATCTCGTCACCCGCCTTGACGCCCTTCGGCGCAAGAATGTAACGGCGCTCGCCATCCGCGTACAGCAGCAGCGCCAGGTGCGCGGAGCGATTCGGATCATACTCGATTCGCTCGACTGTTGACGGAATACCGAGCTTGTCGCGCTTGAAATCAATGGCACGATAATTACGCTTGTGCCCGCCACCGCGATGACGCGTGGTAATCCGACCGACATTGTTACGCCCGCCGGTTCGCGACTTGCTGGAAACCAGCGCCGAGTGCGGCTTACCCTTGTGCAGGCCCGGCGTTTTAACACCGACAACGAAGCGGCGTCCCGGTGAAGTAGGTTTTGCTTTATCAAGTGGCATCTTGCTATTCCTTTCGACTGAGTCCGGCCTTCAAACGGCGCTTACTCTGTCCCCATAAAATCGATATCCTGGCCTTCGGAAAGCTTCACATAAGCCTTCTTCCAGTCGGATCGGCGGCCCAGTGAACGGCCATGCGCCTTGACCTTGCCGCGCATATTGCTGATTCGAACGCTGTCGACCTTGACATCAAACATCAGCTCAACCGCCTTTTTGACT
>JAOULY010000498.1 GCA_029881775.1 Gammaproteobacteria bacterium | reverse complement strand
TGCGGATACCGTCGATGAGGACCGAGACATGGCCGGGGTTCGTGCCACGCATGAACATGGATGTCAGTTTGCCGTTCCCGCCCTGGTTGACGACATTCACACCGGCAATGCCTTGCAGTAATTCGCTGAGCGAGTTCGCCTGGCTGCGTTCGATCTCCCGGCGCGTGATGACCGTGACGGAAGACAGTGTTTCATCGGCGGTTTGTGCGACGCGCGCTGCTGTCACGACAACGGGTGCTTGCTCGATTGCGGCATGCACGTGAATGACGGGTGTCAGGCTGCAGGCAGACAGCCAGAAAAAAGCTCGTAAACGGAAATTCATGATCTCTCCAGTGCGCACACCCGCGCGCGTTCAGGGTCAAGGAGAGAGTCAACGGGGCCGAATCAGCCTGTTGGCATCGCCCTCCGCGACACATCCAAGTCAATTGCAGGCCGGTCTCCGGGCTCGCGAGCGGTTTCCCCGGTGAGTCGCCTTCCCGCTTGCGCAGTGGCGTGTAGACTCACCTTTACTCGCTTACCGTTGCGGGGGCAGCGCCGGAATTGTCAGTTGGTTGACTCACCGGCTTCCCGTTTCATCCCGTGGACGACAGTCCTGGGGACACCTGCAACAAAGCGGGGCAAACTGTACGGCCGCGGGGTGGGGGTGTCAAGGCGGCTGCCGGGTTCAGCAATGGTTGGCGGTAAACTTTCTCTCACGTCATTCCCGCGAAGGCGGGAATCCAGCCCTGCAGATTTGCGGTGTCATTGCTTAGGTTGCCGATTTGTATCGAGGTTATTTCTAATCAATAGCGTTAGTCATCGCTCCAGCATGATGTTCCTGGCTGGATTCCCGCCTTCGCGGGAATGACGGAGCTTTGATATAAACTGTTGTCGAATATGATGATTGGAGCTCAGGCTGTCAGAGTCCATGCTAATTCAGGGACTCTGACGCTTCGATCAGTTTATTTCGGCAACCAAACCGGTCCTTCCGGGGTGTCGATGAAGCGCAGTTTGTGACCGTACAGGCGTTCCAGGTTGGTCGGTGTCAAAACGTTCTCGCTGGTGCCAAGGTCGGTCTCGCCATCGCCAAACAACAACAGGAAGCGGTTGCAGTAGCGCACGGCCATGTTGATGTCGTGCAGCGTCATGCAAATACCGCGGCCATATTCCCCGGCCAGTTTACGCAACAGGTTAAGAATGCTGACCTGGTAGTGCAGGTCGAGATGATTGGTTGGTTCATCGAGCAGGTAGATCTGCGGGTTTTGCGTCAGCAGGGTTGCCAGGTCAAGCCGTCGTTGTTCACCGCCGGACAGGGTATCAGTCATGCGCGCTTCCATGCCGGACAGGCCGGTCTCATGCAGCGCCTCGGCGGCACGCGCCCGGTCATTGTCGCTCTCCCATTGCAGTGCGCCCAGCCAGGGATGCCGGCCAACCAGTGCCGATTCCATCACCGTTGCCGGGAAGGGATTGCCATGGTCCTGCAACAGTACGCCGATACTCTGCGCGACTGTTTTGCGCGGCAATGCGTGCAGCGGGTTGTCGTTCAGGAAAATGTCGCCCTGGTCTGCCCGGCGCAGCCCGCACAGCGTATGCAGAAGGGTGGTTTTTCCTGCCCCGTTACGCCCGAGGATGCACCAGCGTTCACCTGAACGTATTTCAAGGTCCAGTGACTCGCAGACCTGTACCGGGCCGATCGATACGCTCAGTTGTCTGGCGCGCAACGCAGTCATGGTGTGTCACCGGAAGTGCTGCGCCCGCGATAGAGCAGCACCAGGAATACCGGTACGCCGAGCAGCGCAGTCAGGATACCCACCGGTAATTGCTGCGGTGCAAGTAGCGTGCGCGCCAGCGTGTCTGCGGCAACCAGCAATGCGCCGCCGAGCAATACGGACGCCGGTAGCAGCAGACGATGATCGCGTATACCGGCCAGTCGCAGCAGGTGCGGGACAACCAGGCCGACAAAGCCGATGCTGCCGGCCAGTGTGACGGCGACGGCTGTCAGGGCGGATGCCAGCAGGTAAATAACGGTGCGCAGCGTTTTGACCGGCACGCCCAGTGATTGCGCGG
>JAOULY010000077.1 GCA_029881775.1 Gammaproteobacteria bacterium | reverse complement strand
CGCGCGCAAGGACGAGGTTTACTTTGCAGCGTATCGTTTTACCGCTGACGGCCAGGCGCTGCCCGCTGCCGAAGAAGTGGTCTGTGCGCCTGCCGCAGTGGTGATGCCCGGAGGCGACGACTGGGTCGGGGTCGGCAGCGGCTGGGCCGCCCACGGTGAGGTACTGGCAGAAATTGCCGCAGACCGACTCGTGCGTGTTATGCACGACCTGGAGCCGCGGGCGCATGACGTGGCAATGCTCGCGGCAGTGGATTTGCGTGCGGGCCGGGTGCTGGACGCGGCCGGGGCGGTACCGGTTTACCTGCGTAATAATGTTGCTGATGAACGCAAGTCACCTGTTTGATGTGTGGGTGAAGGGTTGAGAGTGAAAGGTGAAAGGTGAAAGGTGAATAATGTGCAGTAAGCAGTAAGCAGTAAGCAGTAAGCAATGAGCAGCAAGCAGCGAGCAAATTCCACCCGCCCCGATAAAAAATTACCGTCATTCCCGCGCAGGCGGGAATCCAGCCCATCAGGATTAAGATGGCGATGAACATCTAATAAGTCTGTTCAAATTTATACTTAATTTGTTTGATTTAAATACGGCATTTTCTTTTAAGGCTGGATTCCCGCCTGCGCGGGAATGACGGTGGTTGTTTTATGTGTACAAGCTTGAGGGACTCCTCCACGCCAGCCGCTTATCGCACAGGCAACATGCCGCTGCCCTGCATTGAACGGTAAATGGCGGCGGCTATTTTCCGGTAGCCGGCCGCATTCGGGTGAATATGGTCGGCCTTTAGTCCGTTGTCCGAGTAGACGTCTGGCAGGATGTCGCCGTCATATAGCAGGCCGTGCCGGGTGGCTACTTCCCGGTAGAGTTCGGCGGATTCGAGCATGAACAGGCCCGGTTGCGGGACACCGACCAGCATGACCGGGATCCCGCGCGTGTGCGCCATGTCTATCATGGCATCGAGATTCCCGCGCGTAACGACCGGATCGATTTTGCGCAACAGGTCGTTGCCACCGTGACACAACAGCAACAGTGCGGGTTGATGCTGGTCGAGTAGCGCCGGTAAACGTTCGCGGCCGCCACCGGTCACTTCGCCCGGTTGGCCTGCGTTGATGACTGTCAGGCCCGTGAGCGAGGCAAGTACTGCCGGGTAGCTGTCTTCGGGGCCGGCGCCATTACCCTGCGTAATACTGTCGCCGAAGGCCAGTACGACGGCATCTTCCGGGAGCTGTGCGAGTTGCGGTAGCGGCTGACTGCAGGCGGTCATCAGCGCGAGCAGCGTGAACAGGGTGCAGTAAAGAAGGTTGCTGAACGGCTTGACTGTCATGGTGGATGTACAGTCTACATCAGGACATGCATGCGTTTACCTGGCGGGGTCACGGGAATATCGATCAGCGGAATTATCCTGTTGCTGACCAGCTTGGCGGTTATGCCAGCGTCCGGGGTGTCCGGTATACAGAATGGAGTGTTGCCACTGACCTGGAAATAACCTGCAAGAAGGTCTGTAACGCATTGTTATGAAAAATATTAATTATAACTTATGAGGCAGGGGCAGGCGTGTCCGGATGGCTTGCGCAATGCGCTGGTGTGAGGATTACAACCGCAATGCGCGGACCGGAATTCGCTCAATGGTGTTCTGTCACGTCTGCTATGCGAACCAGGCCTGTGCAGCGAGAGTCGACGGACAGGAACAACGCTGCCTAGTCCAGCCACCACAGCGTCAGATACGGTACATAGGTAATCAGCGCCAGCCACAGGATCATTAACAGCAGGAACGGCAGGGCGGCACGGAACAGCGACAGTACCGGCCGGCCGAAACGCTGACTGGCGATGAACAGGTTAATGCCTACCGGCGGTGTGCTGTAGCCGATTTCCAGGTTGGCGAGAAATATGATGCCGAGATGTACGGGGTGTATGCCGTAACTCGCCGCAATCGGCAGAATCAGGGGTACCACCACCACGGTTGCAGAGAAAATATCCATCATGCAGCCGACAATCAGCAGGAACACATTGAGCAGGATCAGGAACTGCAGTTCCGATTCGATATGCTGTTCGATCCAGCCAAGTATCTTCATCGGTAGCTGGGCATCAATCAGCAGGTTGGTCAGCCCCATGGCGACGCTCAGAATAATGAGGATGCTGCCAACGAGGATGGCCGCGTCTTTCATCAGTGCCGGCAACTGGCGGGTAAAGTGTATTTCGCGATGGATGATGCCTTCGAGCACGAGTACATAAACAGCGGTGCAGGCAGCTGCTTCACTAATGGTGACAAAGCCGCCGAAGATGCCGACGATAATGCTGACCGGCAACAGCAGGTCCCAGATTCCCTCGCGTAATGCCTTGAGTAACGGCGTCATCGAAAATTGATGACGCGGTACAGCCGTGCAACTGCAGTGGTACATGCAGTAGACGCCCAGGACCACCAGTAGCAGGAGGCCCGGAACAAGACCGGCGAGAAACAGCTGATCGATGCTGACACCCGACACGATTCCATAGAGCAGAATGGCCAGGCTCGGCGGGAATAGCAGGCCGAGCGAGCCCGACGTGGTCAACAGGCCGAGGTTGAAGCGCTCCCCGTAACCGGCGCGCAACAGCATCGGAAACATCAGCCCGCCCAGTGCCAGGATGGTTACGCCGGAGGCGCCCGAGAAGGCGGTAAAGAATGCGCACGAGGTGAGCGCGACGGCTGCCATGCCGCCGGGCAGCCAGCCGACCAAGGCATTGAACAGCTGGATCATGCGCTGGGGTGCGCCGCCGCCGGCGAGTACCACGCCGGCAAATGTGAACAGCGGGATTGCGGCGAGATAAGGCGAGGCGGCCAGCCGGTTCAGTTCGACGGCAAGCAGCGCCGGGTCAAGCCCGGCCTGCCAGGTTGCCAGCAGACTGCCACCGGCAAGGGCAATGAATAGCGGTATACCGAGCAGCGCAAACAGAATGATGATAATGACCAGCAGGCCAATCATGTAGAGCTGTCCTGCGCGGGTTTCGGGTACAGGGCGCCCAGCAGAAAATGCAGGCTGAGCAGGCCGAAACCGAATGGCGTGATGAGTGCAAGTATGGATGACCAGCGCTCGTTTTCCGCCACGTATTGCCAGTCGTCATACCAGAAACGGATGGCTGCCCGCGTCAGGATGACGCAGATGACGGCAGAGATCAGGTAGAGCGGTCGACGCAGCGCCTGCAGTCGCTCAGGCTTGAATAATATGGCCACTACATCAATACGGATGTGGCGATGTTCCTCGATGGCGAGTGCCGCACCAAAGAACGTGACATACAGCACCAGGTAGCGGGACAGGATATCCGCATGCGGTACACCACCGTCAAACAGGTTGCGCAGCAGTACCTGGCCGATGACCAGCAGCAACAGCAGTAACAGTGAAAGGCTGGCCATGAAGCCGTCCAGTCGAACCAGCGAGTCTCGCAAGCTGGTGACCCAGCCGGGTTCAGCCGTCGTCATTCTGCGTGGCTGCCTCGTTAGTTGAGCGATATTGACGGATCAGGTCCCGGACGCGGTCGATCAGGGCGGCGGGTATGTAGCCATTGTCTACCAGTGTCCGCCCGGCCTTGTCGCTGATCGCCTTGATCTCGTCGCCGACCAGGTCTGCATCGCCTTCTACCAGCACCAGGCCGTGTTCCTGCAGAACCGACAGCCCTTCTTTATTGTCGTGGCGTGTGGCTGCAACCAGTTTGTCACCGGTTTCCTGCCCGGTGCGTTTCAGTAACAACTGCAGGTCCTGTGGCAGTCCCTGGAAAAAGCGGCGCGAGACAACCAGCGAGCCGATCCCGTTCGCCATCGGCACGTTGGTGATGTACTTCGTCCGGGAAAACCATTGCAGCGCAAGCGCGCCGAGCGGTGGGGCGTACACTGTATCAATCATGCCGGTGGACAGGCTGGTATACACATCAATAATCGACAGCGGCACCGGTGACAGGCCGCTGGCATCGAAAAACGCCTTGCCGAGCGGGTCGCCCTGCCAGTACCACAGGCGGGCACTGTTCAGGTCTGCAAGCGAGCGGATCGGCTCCTTGGAAAAGAAATAGACATAGCCGACTTCCATCCAGCCCAGCATTTCGTAACCGTTATCCCGGTAGCCCTGCTCGATCCCGGGCATAAGCTGTTCCCGCACGTAGTCGATTTCATTGATATTCTCGAACAGGAACGGCAGTTCCAGTACGCGCGCGGGCGAGAAAATGCGGCCGATGCCGTAGCCGGTGAACGCACCACCGTGCAGCTGGCCAAAGCGGATCTTTTTCAGGACATCGGGCTCGTCACCCTGTACGCCGCCGGGATAGATTTTGAATACCAGGCGACCGTTGCTTTGCTGCTTGACGTTGTCCGCCCATTCTTCCAGCAGGTTAACCCAGGTCGTGCCGGCCGGCGCCAGTGTGGCGAATTTGAGTTCGTATGTTTTGCTGGCGGCGGCCTGCCCGTGGCCGGGTACTACGACCAGCAGGAATGACAGGAGTACCAGCAGGCGGTTAAGGCAGAAGCGGTTCAAAACCAGTCGCCCTCGTGTGTGAGCAGCTCCGCTGCCTTCTGTCTGGCGATGGCGTTGACCAGCGCCATTTCGGGATACAGGTCATCCGGTGCTGACTGGATCTTTACCAGGGTGTCATGGAATGCCGTGCGATCGAGTTGCTGGCGATGCATGTATTCCGCTTTCAGCAGGTCCACCAGCAGCAGTTTCTGTTCGTTGATTTGTGCGGCACGCAGGAAATGTTTTTCAGCGCGTGCAAAGTCACCGCCAAGCATCGGCGCACGCCCACCGTAGAACACGCCGAAGAACATGTGCGCACCCCCATGGTAGTACGTTTCATCAAGGTCAAGGACGCCCTGCATGAGGGTGGCGGCGTTACTGACGCCGGCAATGCTGCGGACGTTGTCACGATTGAGGTCGATCCACTTGCCCAGGCAGGAGGCCGTCCAGAACAGTGCCGGTACTGCGCCGCGGTCGAGTCGCCCGATGGCGGCGGCCAGTTGTTCGGCGCTGGTGTGTTCCGGGTCCAGTTGCATGCCGGACTGCGCCAGTGCCTTCAGCGCATGGGAGTAACAGCGGCGATAAAGGTGTGCGGCCCGGGCGCGGTCTTCGCTCTCGATAAAACCATAGCTGTAGCCGTAAAAACCCTGTGCGGCATACAGGCGCAGTTCCGTGTTGCCGGGGTCTTCGATCAGCATGCCTTCAAGGAGCTTGATGTTGGCGGGCATCGCGTCGCGCGCCAGCCGCAGGTCAGTCTCGCGGTTCATGGCGTCAATGCCGCTGTCAAGAATAGCCGCCGAACTGCGGACGACTACCTGTCCCATCGAGCAGGCGCTCAGCAGGGTAACAACGAGCAGCAGGCCGGGCAGGGCGACTGCCTTGCGCGTTGTGTATTGCTGCGGGTCAGTCCGTGATCGCATCGGCGTCCTCATTTGAGCAAGTGTTTTAGTATTTTTTCGTATATTACAGATAAATCGTTAATTTCTGAAATGCTGACACACTCGTTTACCTGGTGGATGGTGGCATTCACCGGTCCAAGTTCGACCACCTGGGCGCCGGTTGGTGCGATAAACCGGCCGTCTGACGTGCCGCCACTGGTGGACAATTCCGTTTGCAGGCCGGTTACCTGGCGAATGGCGGCCGTGGCGGCGTCCACGAGCTCGCCCGCCGGGGTCAGGAACGGCGGGCCCGACAGCTTCCAGTCCAGCGTGTAATCGAGAGCGTGGCTGTCGAGTATTGCATGGGTGCGTGCCTGGATCGACTCGACCGTTGATTCAGTCGAAAAACGCAGGTTGAACAGGATCTCGACAGTCCCCGGGATAACATTCACAGTCCCGTCGCCCGAATGAATATTTGAGATCTGGAAGGTAGTAGGCGGGAAGTGGTCGTTGCCGTTATCCCATTCGAACGCGGCCAGCTCGGCCAGTGCCGGCGCGGCGCGGTGTATCGGGTTATCGGCAAGCTGCGGATAGGCGACATGGCCCTGCTTGCCACGCACCTGCAGCGCTCCATTCAGTGAACCGCGCCGGCCGTTCTTGATGGTATCGCCGGTGCGTTTATGGCTGGACGGTTCACCGACCAGGCACCAGTCAATCTTTTCGCCGCGTGCTTCCAGCTGCTCAATCACCTTGACGGTGCCGTTGATGGACGGTCCCTCTTCATCGCTGGTGATCAGGAAAGCGATTGAGCCGGTGTGATCCGGGTGCGCCGTGACAAAGCGCTCACAGGCGGTCACCATGGCGGCAATGCTGCTCTTCATGTCCGCAGCACCGCGTCCATAGAGGAGGCCGTCGCGCACCTCGGGTGTAAACGGGTCAGAGTCCCAGGCATCAGCCGGGCCGGGCGGGACCACGTCGGTGTGTCCCGCGAACGCAAGCAGCGGGCCGTCGCTGCCACGCCGTGCCCACAGGTTGTCGACGTCGTCGAAACGCAGGTGCTCGATCGCGAAACCGATGGCGGCCAGCCGCTCAGCCAGCAGTGCCTGGCAACCGGCATCAACCGGTGTGACTGATTTTCGTGCAATCAGCTCGCTTGCCAGCGATTGCGTGGCGCTGATATCAGGCGAAGATGTCAATGTAGTCGTCCGTGCTGAAACCCAGGTGCAGCTGCTTGTCGAGAGCGAGTAGCGGGCGTTTGATGATGGCGGGGTTGTCCAGCATGACGCGCATGGCGCTGGCCCGGTTGATGCCATTGCGTACCTCGTCCGGTAGCTTGCGCCAGCTGCTGCCGCGGCGGTTCAGCAATTGTTCCCAGCCAAGCTGCTGCTCCCACAGGGTAAGGGTTTTTTTGTCCAGGCCATCCGAGCGTACGTCGTGGAAATTATATTCCACGCCGTTTTCATCGAGCCAGCGCCGTGCCTTGCGGATGGTATCGCAGTTCCTGATGCCGTACAGCGTCGTCATGGTGCGCTTCAGATATCGCGCAGCAGTTCGTTGATGCCGACCTTGGAACGGGTTTTCTCGTCGACGCGCTTGACGATAACGGCGCAGTACAGGCTGTACTTGCCGTCTTTCGAAGGCAGGTTGCCGGAGACAACCACCGAACCGGCCGGTACCCGTCCATACATGACTTCATCATTCTCACGGTCATAGATGCGCGTACTCTGGCCGATGTAAACACCCATGGAGATGACCGAGCCTTCTTCCACAATGACACCTTCCACGACTTCCGAGCGGGCACCGATGAAGCAGTTGTCTTCGATGATGGTCGGGGCCGCCTGGACCGGCTCCAGCACGCCGCCGATGCCGACACCGCCGGAGAGGTGTACGTTTTTGCCGATCTGTGCACAGGAACCGACGGTGGCCCAGGTATCCACCATGGTGCCGCTGTCGACATAGGCGCCGATATTGACGTAGGACGGCATCAGCACTGCGCCCGAGGCGATGAAGGCACCCCGGCGCGCGGTTGCCGGCGGCACCACGCGGACACCACCGTCGCGGAACTCGCGCGAGTTGGTGTCGGCATACTTTGACGGCACCTTGTCGTAGTAGTTGGTGAAGCCGCCCTTGATAAAGGCATTGTCTTCAATTCGAAACGACAGCAGCACCGCTTTCTTCAGCCAGTCGTTGACCACCCATCCGCCGTCCTTCTTTTCGGCAACCCGCGCAACACCCCGGTCGAGCATGTCGATCGCTTCCAGCGTGGCTTCCTTGACGTGTGTTTCCACGCTGCGTGGCGTGATATCGGCGCGTCGTTCAAAAGCCTCTTCGATGGTGGACTGTATGTCGCTCATTGCTCGATCTCTCCGGGTGAATTCACAAAACGGTAATAATACCTGCTACAGGGTCTGAATGTAGGATTTAATGCGTCGTGCAGCCTCGATGCAGTCCTCCAGCGGGGCAACCAGGGCCATGCGTATGTGTCGCTGCCCGGGGTTGCCGTTACCGCTGTTACGCGACAGGTAGCTGCCGGGCAATACCTTGACGTGCTGC
>JAOULY010000497.1 GCA_029881775.1 Gammaproteobacteria bacterium | reverse complement strand
ACCGGTACCCAGGAAAAGTGTTTTACCGATTGGATCATAAGCGTGCTGCACATCGATCGTCCATCGACCGAGACCCTGGACATTGGCATCAAGCATGCCAACATATTCATCACGCCTCCAAACAAACCGGGTCTCATCACGTGTCGGTGATGTAAATATCGATACATTCGGAAATTCCACCACACCAAAGAACGCATTGAATAAACGTTCCCCTATCGGGTAGCCTGCGGGTAACTGATAATCGCTGTTGTATACATATTCAATACTTATACTTGCTCTCTGTTGCCCCTGAATGATACGACCATAGACATCCATGCCATCCCAGAAAAATTCATAGTTCTGGTTGGGTACGGGTGCAAGTGATTGCTCATAAAGTCGGCCTGCAACTGTAACTTTGACATCAATGCGAATAAGCTCTGGTGCCACTGTCGCATCAGTGACTGGAATATCGATCTTATAATTTGAGGTGCGACCAGTAACCCGGTCACTCCGATAGTTCAAATTGAACCCAGTACCTACAATCGGTACGCGTTCCCGAATAACCTGATTCTGACACTCAATTATTGAGCCACCCCGGCAATCCGGATCTGTTTGACTGGTTTTCTTCTCAGTTTCGGGAGACGGCAGATTTCTGGCTGGTAACCGTGCATCAAGAATTGCCTGACCATTTTCACCCCAGTTGCAATCAACCGGCGTAAAGTGAGTAAGTGGTGCACGCCAAAGCGTCTTTCCAGGGGTGTACAAAATCGCCAGCTGTTCACGCTCTTGCTGTGTTATCCCCAAAGTCTGCAGTGTAGCCGCATCCGCAGCTGCGCCAGTTCCGTCGACGTCTACCTCAGCATAGCCGTTAGCATCGACACCAAGGATCTCAATAATGCGTCCATTATCTGAGGGTACCCATGCTATTTTCTGCCTGTCGTAGTACCCCACAGGCACATCGACCCCAACCGGGAAATTGAGGAAATTATCTACATAGAATGGCACAACCCTGTCAAACAGGACTGTGCTGGCACCAGCCGCGATTGCTTCATCCACACTCAGTTCAGCGGCATAGGTATAGGCAGAGTACGGCGGCAGCTCAGCCGGCATGGCGTCTGGACCCTGAGGGCCGATAGTGAATTCAGTCGCACGCACGGCAAGGCTACTCAGCGTTTGCGTGCTGCCATCTGGCAGCACCATAGTTGCTGCAGTACCAGAAGGGAACATCAATGTTGCCTGACGCTCGCCATCCTGGTCCATTACATTCGAACCCTGCGCAACCTGCACACTGCTGTCACCCATCTGCACTGTTGTGACTTTCGTATCCAGCGGCGTCATTACAACATCTGGCAGCACCGCATAATCTTGCCACGGTACTTCAACAATCCTGTGGACCGTCAGGTAACCAGATTTTTCATACACAACAGTTAATGGGCCACCCCCATTGACCGCCATATCAAATTCACCATCTGTCCTTGATAAGGTCTGACCAAATTCAGGCTTGCCCGCAATGCTGACTTTTACACCTACGACAGGATTACCGTAACGATCTTTCACCATGCCACGCGTTACTGCTGCCTGTTCCGGGTCAATCGTACCTGTAGCAACCCCTGTCTGAATTGGGTTGCTGCCGCTATACAGGAAGGCCGTTGAGTTACCGATAGTTGTTACAGTTGTTGCCTCCACTGGCGTTGCGACCTGTTCCGGATCCGGCGGCAACTGAGTAGTGTCTGTCGCAGTACACCCATTTTGATCGACAGCCTCGCCAATTGGTGTTCCTGGACAAATATCAACCGTATTGGCTACACCATCACCATCACTATCCAACTGACTAGCAGCGCAACCGTCGGAGAATACCTGCTCTCCAGTCGGCGTACCCGGACATTGATCTAGCGAGTCCGAAACACCGTCACTATCGCCGTCTGGATCACCAAGCGAGCATCCTGTTGCATCAACAGGCTGACCTGCAGGAGTATTGGGGCACTGATCTACTGCGTCAGAGACACCATCTCCATCACTATCCAGCTGTGATGGCCCGCACCCATTCGGATGGACATTTTCTCCAGCTGG
>JAOULY010000496.1 GCA_029881775.1 Gammaproteobacteria bacterium | reverse complement strand
ATACATTACAATGACTGTATATAATCACAGTATATGAAAAATCCTACAACAACCGTCAGAACTACCCCATTGACATGGAGCAGCGCAGTCATGCTGGTCGACATGAATGCCTTTTTCGCATCCATAGAACAGGGCGACAACCCCGAATGGCGCGGCCGCCCGGTCGCCATTACCAATGGCTTGCAAGGCACCTGCATCATCACCTGTTCCTACGAGGCCCGCGCTCATGGCGTCAAAACCGGCATGCGCCTGAAGCAAGCACTGCAGCTGTGTCCCGGACTAATCCGTTGTCCCGCACACCCGGAACGTTACGCAGCAATATCCACCGCCATCATGCGCGCCCTGCAGGACATCACGCCGGATATCGAAATATTTTCTGTCGACGAGGCATTTCTGGATGTTACGCGCTGCCAGCGACTGCTTGGCACGCCAGCAGACATCGCGCGTCTTGCCAAACGCAAGGTCTTCGACGCCTCCGGCATACTCTGCTCGGTTGGAATCAGCGGCGACAAAACAACCGCCAAGTTTGCCGCCAAGCTGCAAAAACCGGATGGGCTCACGATTATCCCGCCATGGGAGGCCGCCCGGCGCCTGCATGACGTGCCCGTTACCGAACTGTGTGGAATTTCGAACGGGATTGGCCGCTTCCTTGCCGAACATGGTGTCGTGAAATGCGGCGACATGCGACGCCTTCCGATCAGCGTGCTGGCACAACGCTTCGGCAACCCGGGACGGCGCATCTGGTACATGTGCCAGGGACAGGACCCGGCCGCCCTGCAGCAGGATGTGCCCCCGCCCAAATCGATCGGCCACGGCAAGGTACTGCCACCCGGAACACGCGACCCGGAACTCCTGCGAACCTGGCTGCTGCACATGAGCGAGAAAGTCGGCGCCCGCCTGCGGCGCCACGACTTGCAGGCAAGCACGTTCTTTATCGGGCTGCGTACCCGGCACGGCTGGGCCGGCGGGAAACTGCACTGCGCCCTGCCAACAAACGATGGCGGCATCATCATGGCGCTGTGCCGCCGGGTCATCAGCGACATGTGGTCCGGTCAGGGCGTACACCAGGTACAGGTGACCGCACTGAACCCGACCAGCAATGGATACCAGGCGGACCTCTTCCACGTCCCGGAAGAAGCGCAGCGCGAAATCAATACCGTCATGGATGCGGTCAATCAGCGCTATGGCGAATTCACCCTTGCCCCGGCACGCCTGCTCAACCGTTCCAGCATGCCCAACGTCATTGCGCCCGCCTGGAAACCCTTCGGCCACCGGCAAACCCTGTAAGCACCATGTGCGGCGGCGTCTATTATTCGTTCAACGGCCAGGATACCCGGGTGTATTTCCCCAACCCGGCAGCCTGTCTGCCGGCAAGGACGCGTAACGGCTGCATTCAGCAACTGCCATGGGGACGGCGTAGCACGCAGGCGGGCCAGCTGCCGCTGGGTGGCTGGGCACGCCTGGATACGATCTACGCAGGCCGCTGGGACCGCTGGTTCCCGGTACCGGTCAAGGTGCCCGTCAAAAGCTTCATGGAGAAAGACATGGAGGGCCATATGCGCTGGTACGACCTGACCCGTGGGCAATGGATACAGGGCCTTGTGGCACGCCACCGGCATGAACGCCGCATCTACATCGTTACGCTAACACCGGAGATGGCGGACGCCATCCACGACCGTTGGCCACGGATACTGTGCGGATGATGGGGTGGAATGGTGCCCGGGGCCGGGGTCGAACCGGCACGGTGTTGCCACCGAGGGATTTTAAGTCCCTTGCGTCTACCAATTTCGCCACCCGGGCGTACTGCGAATGAGAGAATATACAGAGGCGGCCGAATTAAGTTGAGCAGTATTTGGAGGCTGAGGGCGGAATCGAACCGCCGTACACGGCTTTGCAGGCCGCTGCATAACCACTCTGCCACCCAGCCATTGAGTGAAAAAACGCGCCTTAAATGCGAAAAACCCCGGCTGGACCACCGGGGTTTCTACACAGCATTGATTTGGAGCGGGAAACCAGATTCGAACTGGCGACCCCAACCTTGGCAAGGTTGT
>JAOULY010000495.1 GCA_029881775.1 Gammaproteobacteria bacterium | reverse complement strand
GACCGGTTCGGCCACCGGTTCGACCTCATAGCGGTACTGGTGGTGATCGATACCTGTTCCCAGTGACGCGCCCTGCTTGAGTGCTGCGGCCATTGCATCGCTCAGTTCAAAGCGCAGGAAATGCACCGACGAGGTTTTCTCGGCCGTTGTCCGGTCGAGGTCCTCATCGGCAATGGCGAATACCGGCTCATACTCATCCACACGCACCCACACCCGGTCTTCTATACCGACCAGTGAAGCCAGCAGCTCGCGACGTCTTGCTGCATTCGGCTCCTCGATCATGAATGTCGCCTTGAAATTTCGCCCATCAGGAATCAACGGGTTATAGGCTTCCAGCTCTTCTTCAATGCCGCTTGCCTCGAAAATCCGCTCTACGCGCAGCATTTCCTGGATCTGGTAGAGGATGGTCTGACGGTCTTCGAAATAAAGGGTGGCAACCGGCCCGATATGCAACTTGCGGCTTTTCTTGTGCGACATCACGCGTGACCGGATATCGGCTCGATGCTCGGCGTAATCCTCCAGGCTGTACAGGTCTTTGCGTGTCAGTTTTTCCATCGTTGTCCTCAACTGCTGCATGTAGCGCTAGATACCATAGGCCAGGCGTAACAGCGACATGGGGTGCTCTGGCGCCTGTTTGCTCTCCATGCCATTTTCGATCTGGTGCCCGGCCATGGGACAGTCACTGCTGTAGTGATTCGCGTTCGCGCGCACCACGCTGTTGACGACCGGGCGGCAGATTTTCATCGACGTTGCATGGAATTCGGATTTAACGGCATACGTACCATCATGCCCGGAGCACCGCTCGATCGGGTGGACCGTTGTATTCGGCACCATTTGCAGCAGGTCGCGTGTCTTCATGCCGATATTCTGCACCCGCAGGTGGCAGGCAACATGGTAGGCGACATTGCCCAGCGATTTGTTGAAATCGGTCTTCAGCTTGCCGTGCTTGTGACGCAGCATCAGGTACTCAAAGGGATCAAAAATCGCCTCCCGCACGCGCGCGATGTCCGTGTTCCCGGGAAACATCAGCGGCAGTTCCTGCTTGAACATCAGTACGCAGGAGGGTATCGGCGCGACAATATCCCAGCCATCATCAATCAGTTTTACCAGCAACGGGATGTTCGCATCCGCCGCCCGCTTGACGGCATCAAGATCACCCAGTTCCAGCTTTGGCATGCCGCAGCATTGCTCGCCGCCAACCAGCCTGACCGGTATATCGTTATGCCGGAATACTGCAACCAGGTCTTCACCGATATGCGGTTCGTTATAGCTACCGTAGCAGGTCGAAAACAACGCCACCTTGCCCGTGGTCGGACCGGCTGCTGCTACAGTTTCCGCACGCGGCCGGTCATCCACGACGCGTTTTCGCAATGTTTTGCTGTGGTATTCAGGCACGATGGCATCGGGATGCACACCCAGCACCTTGTCGAGCGCCTTGCGACCGACGGTACTGCGATTGGTCGCGTTGACCACATTACTGATGATCGGAATACTGGCCAGCTTGCCGACAGCATCGGTCGAAGTCAGGATGCGGTCGCGCTGCCTGACCTTGCCTTTCCTGAACTTCACAGCCTTGGCACGCAACATCAGGTGGGGAAAATCAACATTCCACTCGTGCGGTGGCACATATGGACACTTGGTCATGTAACACATGTCACACAGGTAACAGTGGTCGACCACATCCCAGTATACCTCGCGCGGCACACCATCGAGTTCCATGGTGTCCGAGTCGTCTATCGCATCGAACAGTGTCGGGAACGAGTTGCAAAGATTGAAACAACGACGGCATCCGTGACAAATGTCGAACACACGCTCGAGCTCAGCGAACAGTTTGTCTTCGTCGTAGAATGACTCGCTGGTCCAGTCCAGCGGGTGCCGGGTCGGCGCCTCGAGACTCCCCTCACGCGTCCCTTCTGTCGTCGTTGCCATGGTAAGACTTCCTTCTCTGATCCGTGTACGCACTCACCAGCCAGGACCAGGTTACTGAACGTGATTACGGTGCGATCTGCCGGCGATTACCGGTACGGCCATGCGGTTGCGCTGAAAAGCAGC
>JAOULY010000494.1 GCA_029881775.1 Gammaproteobacteria bacterium | reverse complement strand
GAGATTCAGTCAGCGACAACCGGCAAGGACCAGCAGGTACAGTCGCGCCTGCGCATCCAGGGAGCAGAATCATGAAGGCATGGTTCGAAAGCCTCGGCGGACGCGAGCAGCTGATGGTCGCCGCGGCTGCTGTCGTGTTCGCATTGTTCCTGGTCTATGCGCTGGTCTGGTCGCCCTTGCAGACCAATCATGAAACTCTGCAAACCCGTGTCAAGGTGCAGCGCGATACTGCGGCGTGGATGACGCAGAGTGCCGGGCAGCTGCAGCAGTTGCAACGTGCACGCGGACCGGGTGCACAGAGCCTGGGGGGCAAATCACTGCTGGCAATGGCGGACAGCACGGCCCGTGCAAACGGACTGGGAACGTCACTCAAACGCGTCGAGCCGGAGGGCAGTAATAATGTGCGTGTGTGGCTCGAAGATGCTGCGTTCGACCAGGTCGTTAAATGGCTGGGCGTAATAAGCAGTACCTACGGTATTGGCATTGACAGCGCATCGATGGAACGGGTGACCGGGTCGGTCGGCAAGATCAACGCGCGCCTGACGCTGCAGGCCCCCGATTCGTGAAACGTGTCCGGGGTTACCTGGCTGTCGGTGCGGCAGCCTACTTGCTGATACTTGTTGTAAATTTCCCGGCAGGTTTTATTCGTGACCAGCTGCAGGCGGCGCTGCCCGGGCTGGAACTCGGCACCGTCAGCGGCTCGGTATTTTCCGGGCACTCGTCTCCCGCGGACTTCAGGGGTTTCCCGCTCGGTACGGTCACGTGGCAATTGCGGCCACAGGCACTGTTGTTGCTGCGCCTCGAGTACGGGCTGTCTTTCACCCATCCCGACAATAGCGGCACACTCAAAATAGGCATCGGGCCGGGCGGGGATGTCCACGGACGCGCGCTCGAGATGCAACTTGCACCGGCCCCGCTGGTCAACCGGTTCTCGCCGATGGCGCTGGAAACCCGCGGTATGTTGAATGTTTCACTGGCGTCATTCGATATTGAAGACGCACGGTTGCAGTCATTAACCGGGACGGCGGACTGGCAGGATGCCGCGATCGAATCACCGCTGTTATTGCCGCTGGGTGAGGTCGCGCTGAGCCTGGAAAATAATGCTGACACGATTATCGGCACGGTGGTGAAGGGGGGTGAGCTTGGCTTGTCGGGCGATATCGTGTTTGCACCAGGCGGCCGCTACGATGTGGACCTGCTGCTGCGGCCTGCCGACAGTGTGGACGCTGCGACCCGTGAGCTGATTGCCAGCATGATGCAGCCGGGTGCGTCAGGTGCCTATGTTCTGAAGACGGCCGGCAGTCTCTGATACGCGCCCGGGTATGAATGGCCCATGGGTGTTACCGGGCAGCGGTATGGAGTCGGGTGTGCAGTTAATTACCGGCGGGGCCGGTCCGGTTTATTGCAGTCTGCCGGAGATGCCGGATGGTGCAGCAAGGGGGCAGGACAGCGCGTTGTAATGGTGCTATCTTTGCCCTGCAATATTTCCAGCAAACACGGGTCGGGCAGCCATGACAGTCGTCAAGAATATTCCGGTCGGCGTAAAAATCACCACTGAAAACAAGTGCGGATTCTGCACCAATTCCAAGTGCTGCACCTACATTACCGAGGAACTGGTTACGCCACGCTCGATGCATGATTTCGACCACATGCTGTGGCAGATCTCGCATCGCGATGTACAGGTTTACAAGGATGAAGACGGTTGGTACCTGCTGATCAACAACGCCTGCACGCATCTTGCAAAGGACGGGCGCTGTGGTATCTACGATGACCGGCCGACCATCTGCCGTGAATATACCAATGACTTTTGCGAATTCGACCAGCCGTCTGAAGAAGGTTTCGACCTGTATTTCCAGGACTATGCGGCACTCCTGAAATACGTCAAGCGTCGTTTCAAAACCTGGGACCGCTACGCCGCAGACCGGGACAGGAGCCTGGCCGAAGCCTAGGGAGTCTCTGATTAATTATTAAAACGCCGTCATTGCGAGCGTAGCGTGGCAATCTGGAAATTCAGAATCAATGGCTTAAGGAACCTCTGATGTGTCGTCTTTGCGAGGAA
>JAOULY010000076.1 GCA_029881775.1 Gammaproteobacteria bacterium | reverse complement strand
GCATGCCATCAACGGGCCTGATGCGCAATGTCATCCTGGTGTTATTTGTCGCAATCATGCTGTGGCTGGCATTCCCGCACATCAGCGGTCTGTTTGATTCGCGCAACGATGTCAGCGACGACGAAACTGCGGCGGGGCACCTGGAGATTCCGCCGGCCGGTCATTGATGACAGGCGGGCAACTGCACTGAATGCGCGGATACCAATGAGAACAATCTACACAACTAACTGACTTTATGGCCAAGACCCTACAGGCCGTCCGCGGTATGAACGACATACTCCCGGCGGAATCATCAGCATGGCAATACCTCGAAGACACGCTGCGCGATGTCGTGCATGCCTATGGCTATAGTGAAATCCGGCTGCCCCTTCTGGAAAAGACCGAGTTGTTCAAGCGCTCTATCGGTGAAGTGACGGATATCGTCGAGAAGGAAATGTATACCTTTGACGATCGCAACGGCGACAGCCTGACATTGCGGCCGGAAGGAACGGCAAGTTGTGTGCGCGCCTGCCTGCAGCATGGGCTGTTGCATAACCAGGTCCAGCGACTCTGGTACATGGGCCCGATGTTTCGTCATGAACGGCCGCAGAAGGGTCGTTATCGCCAGTTCCACCAGGTCGGCGTCGAATCGTTCGGTATACCGGGGCCTGATATTGATGCGGAAATGATCTTCATGACGGCACGCATGTGGGAACGCCTGGGCCTGACAGGCGCCAGCCTGCAGATCAATTCGCTGGGTACTCCCAAGGCAAGAGCGGATTACCGCAATGCGCTGGTCGATTACCTGCAGGCGCATGCCGATGCGCTGGACGAGGACAGTACCCGGCGCCTGGGCAGTAATCCGCTGCGCATACTGGACAGCAAGAATCCCGCCATGCAGGACCTTATCGCAGCCGCGCCGTTGTTGCCGGATTATCTGGATGAAGAATCGGCTGAGCATTTTTCCGGCTTTTGCGCGCTGCTGGATGCGGCTGGGATCAGCTACGAGATCAATCCACGCCTGGTTCGCGGCCTGGATTATTATTCAAAAACGGTTTTCGAGTGGGTCACGGACCAGCTGGGTGCACAAGGCACGATCTGTGCCGGTGGGCGCTATGATGGCCTGGTTGAATACCTTGGTGGCAAGGCGATACCGGCATTCGGTTTTGCGCTGGGGCTTGAGCGCTTGCTGGCCATGTTGATGTCTGCTGATGCAGAATTACCGGCAAACGAACCACATTTATATATGGTAGTGTCCGGAGCGGCTGCGACGGAACACGGGCTGGTGCTGGCCGACAAGCTGCGCGATGCTGTTCCGGGACTGCGCCTGCAGGTGAATTGTGGTGGCGGCAGTTTCAAGAGCCAGTTCAAGCGCGCCGATCGCTGCGGTGCTGATTTCGCGCTGGTAATCGGTGATGAGGAAGTCGCGCAAAAGACGGCTGTGCTGAAGCCGTTACGCAGTAACGCAGACCAGGAAACAGTGACGCAGACAGCACTGGCAACGCGGCTTGGCAAGCTGCTGTCAGGCAAACTTGACGGGTAGCCGGTTACCGGGCCCGGGTGATTAAAGGTACAGGAGTGGTTGATGGAAACCGAAGACCAGCAGCTTGAAGACCTCAAAAAATGGTGGAAAGAGAATGGTTCCTCCATTATTACCGGCGTTGTGCTCGGACTGGCAATTCTGTTCGGCACGCGTTCATGGTTCGCGTGGCAGGAGCGTACCGCGCAGAATGCATCGTTAATTTACAGTGTCATGATGAGAGAGGCCGACTCTGGTGATACCCGGGTGGCAAGCGAGAATGCCGCCACGCTGATTGCCGATTTCAGCGGCACGCCCTACGCATCGATAGCGGCGCTGCTGCTGGCCAGGTACCGTATCGAGGATAATGAACTCGAAGCGGCCAAAGCGCAGCTGCAGTGGGTCCTGGATAACGAGTCCAGTGATGAATTACGTGCTATCGCCAGTGTGCGGCTGGCACGTGTGCTGGTGAGCCTGGCGGATTACGACGGAGCCCTTGCCTTGCTTGATGCGGTAGAGAAAGATGGCAGTCAACAGGGGATAGTGAGCGAGATACGCGGAGATATTTACAGCCAGCGTGGTGACAGCCAGCGAGCTGTCGACGCCTACTCGGAAGCGTTGTTGCTGTTGCCGGCGGGTTCCCCCGGCCGCAATGTCGTGCTATTGAAGTACGACGATGTCCTTGCCATGCTGGCACCGGCGGAGGATCAGCCGCAGTGATCCGGGTAGCGGCCATTGCCTGCTTGCTGTTTGCCGCCAGCGGCTGTTCCACGCTGACGTCATGGGTGCCGGGTATCCTGGAAGGCGAGGATAATGCTGCCCCGCCCGCCAAACTACAGTCGATCGAGGCACCCGTAAAGTTGTCCAGGCTCTGGAGCCGGGATATCGGTGTTGGACGAAACGAATACAAGCTCAACCTGCGACCGGTAGTGAAGGGCGGGCGCGTGTATGCGGCAGACAGTGAAGGCCGGGTCACGGCCCTCGACGCACTCACGGGTGATAATGTCTGGACTGTCAAAACCGGTGCGGCTGTGTCTGCAGGCCCGGGTGTCGGTGAGGGCATGGTGTTGCTAGGTACCAGCAATGCAGAGATTATCGCGCTCGACGCAGGCTCCGGATCGGAGCGCTGGCGTACGTTCGTCAGCAGCGAGGTGCTGGCGGTACCGCAAACCGACCTTGAAAAAGTTATTGTGCAGACGGCCGATGGCAGCGTGACCGCACTGAGTGCCAGGGACGGGCAGTCGCTGTGGAGCTACAATCGTTCGGTGCCGGTGTTGACGCTGCGCGGTACGAGTACCCCGGCCATTCAGCAGGGACTGGTGGTGGCGGGCTTTTCCAGTGGCAAGCTGGTTGCGTTAACTGCGGAGCATGGACGGGTTGCCTGGGAAACGAGCATTGCCATACCGCAGGGCCGCTCGGAGCTGGAGCGCATTGTTGATATTGATGGTTCGCCGATCATTGCCGGTGGCGCGGTGTTTGTATCCACATTCCAGGGGCGGATTGCAGTCGTTGAGCTTGCGACCGGCAACCTGGGCTGGAATCGCGATATATCGGCGCATGCCGGGCCCGCTATCGACTATTCGCAAGTGTACGTCACTGACGAGGACAGCCATGTATGGGCCCTGTCGCGTACCACGGGCGCTGCCGAGTGGAAGCTCGATCAGCTGGCAAACAGGAAGCTGACGGCGCCGGAACCTTTCGGTGACTATGTTGCGGTGGCAGATTACGAGGGCTATGTTCACCTGCTGTCACGTTACGACGGCAAGATCAGCGGCCGCATCGAAGTAGACGGCAAAGGTGTCAGCGCAAGGCCGTTGGTCGTTGATGACGTGCTCTACATCTACGGCAATTCAGGCAAGCTGGCCGCCTACACACTGGAGTAATGCAGTCGTCCGGGCATTAACGACCCGGGTCCCGACTGCCAGGAATCATGTTACCGGTTATCGCACTTGTTGGTCGGCCTAATGTAGGCAAGTCGACCCTGTTCAATCGCCTGACGCGATCGCGGGATGCGCTGGTTGCGGATTACCCGGGGCTGACCCGTGACCGTCAGTACGGCGATGCCATGATCGGTGAGCGGCGTTGTATCGTGATCGACACCGGCGGTCTTGGCGGTGTCTCGGATAACCTTGAAGGCCTGATGGCGCAACATGCCTGGCAGGCGGTCGAAGAAGCGGACCTCGTCTATTTCCTGGTTGATCTGCATGACGGTTTGACGGCAATCGATGAGGCGATAGCCACTGCCTTGCGCCGTACCGGCAAACCGGTGCTGTTGATTGCCAACAAGATCGATGGAGTCAACAGTGAAGTGGCGCGGGCCGAGTTTCATGCGCTGGGGCTCGGTGAGCCGTTGCCGTTATCGGCATCGCAGGGCCGGGGTTTTACGCTGCTTGCAGAGCGATCGCTGGAGCATCTGCCGGCAGACGAGCAGCCGGTCACCAGCGCGGTTGCTGAGCCAGACCGCATCCGGGTTGCCGTGGTCGGGCGACCCAATGTCGGCAAGTCCACCCTGATTAACCGGATGCTGGGCGAGGATCGTGTGCTGGCCTTTGATTTACCCGGCACCACGCGCGACAGTATATTTATTCCCTTCGAGCGCGACGGCACGGACTTTACCCTGATTGACACCGCCGGTGTGCGGCGTCGCTCACGCGTCAGTGAAGCGATTGAGAAGTTCAGTGTCATCAAGACGCTGCAGGCAATCGATGCGGCAAATGTCGTGATACTGGTGCTCGACGCACAGCTGGAAATCAGCGAGCAGGATGCGAATCTCGCCGGCTATATTGCCGACAAGGGCCGTGCGCTGGTGGTTGCCGTGAACAAGTGGGATGGCCTCGACGAGCATGATCGCAGCCAGATAAAGGAGCAGCTCGACAGAAGGCTGCCATTCCTCGATTTTGCAACCACCACCTATATTTCGGCATTACACGGGAGCGGAGTGGGTGATCTGTTTCCGCTGGTAATTGCGGCCTACACGGCGGCCACGCAGGAGTTGCCGACACCCCGGTTGTCCGATTTGCTCGAGCAGGCGGTGCAGAAGCACCAGCCGCCGCTGGTACACGGGCGTCGCATCAAGTTGCGCTACGCACATCAGGGCGGGCGCAACCCGCCGGTCATTGTTATTCACGGCAACCAGACCGAGCGTGTGCCGGCGGCCTACAAGCGCTATCTCTCCCGGTTTTTCCGCGATGCACTGTCGCTGTCCGGCACCCCGGTACGAATCGAGTTCCGCACCGGCAGCAATCCCTACAAGGACAAGAAGAACCGCCTGACGCCGCGCCAGGTAAAACGCAAGGTTCGCCTCAAGCGCTTCGTGAAGAAAAATAAAAAATAAACGGGTCGTTGCAGATGAATCGGGGGCCTGTCGCAGCTGCTGCAGTTAATTGCCGGCCGGCTTTCCCTGTTGTGCATTTCGCAGGCGCTGGTATTCTTTTGCCTGTCGCTTGGCGGCACGTCGCATTTTCTCGGTATCTGCCGCATCATCTCCCAGGTGCGCTTCACCACGTTCCCGGGCCAGCCGGATCTGTTTCTCGCGTTCGCGCAAACGTGTCCTGCGGACCTCGTCAAGACCGTCATGGCAGTGCGGGCAGCTGACGCCCGCTTCATAGTGTTCACTTTGCCTGTCCGCGTCGCTGACCGGCATACGGCAGGCATGGCACTGCGCGTACTGCCCGGGCTCGAGCCGGTGATTGACGGTGACGCGTTCGTCGAAAACGAAGCATTCGCCTTCCCACAGGCTGTCCGGTTCGCTGACCTGTTCGAGGTATTTGAGGATGCCACCCTTCAGGTGGTATACCTCGTCGAAGCCCTGCTGTTTGAGAAAAGCAGTGGACTTTTCACAGCGGATGCCGCCGGTGCAGAACATTGCGACTTTCCTGTGTTTGCCCGGGTCGAGTTGCGACTCGACAAATGCGGGAAACTCGCGAAATGTAGCGGTTTCCGGGTTGATGGCACGCCTGAATGTGCCAACGCCGAATTCGTAATCATTGCGCGTATCAACCACTAACACGTCCGGGTCACTGATCAGGGCATTCCAGTCGGCCGGTTCCACGTACTGACCGGCGTCGCGTGACGGGTCGATGTCCGTCACACCCATGGTGACAATCTCGCGCTTGAGTTTTACACGCGTGCGCCTGAACGGCATTTCGCTGGTCAGTGATTCCTTCCAGTCGATGCCGGCCAGCCGGGCATCGGCGCGCAACCAGTCGAGCAGGGTGTCGATTGCGGCGCGCGAACCGGCGACCGTTCCATTGATGCCCTCATGAGCGAGCAGCAGGGTGCCGCGTATACCGTGCTGTTTGAGGGTGGCAAGCAGTGGCTCGCGCAGGTCCCGGAAGTCTTCGAGCCGGACAAACCGGTACAGCGCACATACAACGATGCTGGACATGGTGAAGTACCGCGTGTTCGTCCTAGTCCATGTATTCGAACAGCTTGACGACTTTCTCTACACCGCCAACCTGGCGTGCACGCTCGGCGACGGCATCCGCCTCGTTCCGGTAGAGCATACCCATCAGGTAGACAATACCGTCTTCCGTGACCACCTTGGTGCGCGTGGCATCGAATTTCTCCAGTCCCTTGATACCGAACAGGCTGGTTTTAACCTTTCCTGTCAGCAGGGTGTCGTTGCTGCGCGCGGTGAGCGAACTGGGCGCGGCAATCGCGATCTCGTTGTGTACGTGACGCACTTTCTCGATACCGGTTACGCGATCCTGCGCCCGCTGCCTGAGTTCATCCGTGGGCGCCTGTCCGACCATCAGTACAATGCCGTTATAACTGATGATATTGATATGCGTCTGCCGGCTGAGTTCCTTGTCATCACTCAGGGCCATTCTGGCCTTGAGTTCGATGCCCTGGTCGTCGACAAAGGTGCCGACCGTCCGGCGGCTGTGCAGCGCGGCACCACCGGTGGCTGCGGCGCCGCCGACAACGACCGGTGTACAACCCTGGAACGAGGCGAGGGCAACGATGACAAGTAACAGGCTGTTAATCATTCTCATGTGTAAAATTCTCCAGTCGTGAATGTGTTGTCCGGATACCCTGCATGCGACCATGGAAACGCCGACTTGTTCCCTGGATGTCAGACCTGTGGGTCAACGGTAAATGCATGCCTGATCCATTCAAGCGTTTTTTCCTGTCCGGTAATTGCAACGACATCAAACCGGCAGTTGAGACGCGCGCTATGTGTGCGCGCCTGTAAATAATGCTGTGCAGCGGCAATCAGTCGCGCCTGCTTGCGCCGGTCCACGCTTTCCAGTGCGCTGCCGAAACTGTTTTGCCTGCGGTATCGTACCTCAACGAATACCAGGGTGTCTGCATCCTGCAGGACCAGGTCGATTTCGCCGCGTCGGCAATAATAATTTCGCTCCAGCAGGATCAGACCAGCGGATAACAGGTGCGCACAGGCACGGTCCTCGGCAGCACGTCCGCGACTGATCGCGGCCATATCAGTGCGTTACGGCGGCCTGTGCGTCAGCGGCGTCGGAGTCGAGCAGGACCGGCAGGCCCTTGCGGAAGACGGCACAGCGCAGCGTACGATTGATGTGGCCGTCGTCAGACAGCGACAGGTTGCCGGTTACACCATGGTAGGCACCGAACATGCCTTCATCCAGTTTGCCGAGATAGGGGACGAGTCGGTAGGCGTCGATACCCAGCGCGTACAGGCGTGCATAGCGCACGGCGGTATCCGGCCAGAACTCACTGATGTTTTGTTGCAGGTGATCCCAGTTGGCGCGTTTTTCCAGTGTCCACGGGGTGTCGCAGAACACGATGCCATTCATGTCGGCATCCTTGCTGCTGTCGGGTTTGCCGGAGTAAACGTGAGAGGTTGCGTACACAGGCAGGTCCGATGCGCGGTAGAAATTCAGTTGTGGCCTGATCAGGCGTGCCTGGCGCGGTGTTGCGGCCAGGAAAACAAAGTCGGCGTCCTGGCGTCGGCGCGGCTCAAAGACGATTTTACGACCGAGTGTTTGCGTGAGTTTTTGATGGCGTGATTTGCTGGCATCGAGATTGAGCAGTTCTTTCAGTGCAGGCCCGTGATCCGCCTCGCCGGGATCGTAGCGCTGCACTTCCGCAATGTGCCCACCCAGGGAATCCCATTCCGCGGCAAATGCCTCGTAGACGCGTTCGCCCCACGATGTTTCAGGCAGGAATGCGACCGCCCGCGTATGACCGCGGCGCCATGCCAGCCGGGCGACCTCGCGGGCCTCGTCTTCAGGCGCAAGGCCGAACTGGTACAGGGCGGGGTTAACGTGTGTTTGTACGGCCAGCCGGTTTAGGCCCAGCACCGGGACTTCCAGCGGTAGCCGGTTTGCCAGCCCCTCGAGGGCTTCCTTGCGCAATGGGCCGA
Organism: Gammaproteobacteria bacterium; assembly: GCA_029881775.1. Lineage (GTDB taxonomy): Bacteria > Pseudomonadota > Gammaproteobacteria > UBA9214 > UBA9214 > UBA9214. The sequence continues at coordinate 89 of JAOULY010000076.1, read as the reverse complement.
TGACCATGCGTGCGCCGTTGGCAACGGCTTCCTGGTAGGCGGAAAGCGCGCTCTCCGGTGTGTCGCCGGAATCGTAGAACCTGATCTGT
>JAOULY010000075.1 GCA_029881775.1 Gammaproteobacteria bacterium | reverse complement strand
AGTTCGGCGACCCGGTCAAAACGGCTGAAAAAACCGGGCACATCAGCCGACAGGTTGACCAGGACATCAGTATAACCTTCCGGCTCGACACCGTGCCCCAGCGAGACGGGCTGTTCAGTATCAGGCTCAGTATAGACACCATGCGGGATAAAGCTACCGGCCCTGAACGTCCACAACAGGTCGTCCAGTTCGCCAAGTTGTTGCGGCGAATCTGTATTGATGAACACCCGGTGTCCCTGTTTCCATGCCTTCTCTGTCAGGCGACAGGTCAACAGTGGCCGCGCCTTCGGCGCATTGTCTGCCAGGATATAGAAGTCGACCTGTGTCATCGGCCGCCAGCGCGGTCCAGCAGGAACTGGGTCAGTAGTGAGACCGGCCGGCCGGTCGCGCCTTTTTCCTTGCCGCCTTTCCACGCCACACCGGCGATATCCAGGTGTGCCCAGTGATACTTCGTGGTGAAGCGGGAGAGGAAGCAGGCGGCAGTGATGGTGCCGGCCTCGCGTCCGCCGATGTTCGCCATGTCGGCAAAATTACTGTCCAGCTGCGGCTGGTAATCTTCCCACAGCGGCATTTGCCAGGCACGGTCGCCGGCCGCTTCACCGGCAGCCAGTAACGCGCCGGCCAGCTTGTCGTCGTTACTCAGGAGGCCGGCCGCATGACTGCCAAGCGCGATGACGCAGGCACCGGTCAGTGTGGCAATGTCGATCACCACCGCCGGGTTGAATTTTTCCGACCAGGTGAGCGCGTCACACAGAATCAGGCGTCCCTCGGCATCGGTGTTCAGTACTTCGATGGTTTGTCCGGACATGCTGGTTACGATGTCACCCGGTTTGCTGGCCAACCCGTCCGGCAGGTTCTCGGTTGCGGGGATTACGCCGACGACATTGATCGGCAGTGCCATTTCCGAGCAGGCCTTGAGGGTGCCGAGAACGCTGGCAGCGCCGCACATGTCATACTTCATTTCGTCCATCGCGGCAGACGGTTTGATGGAGATGCCGCCGGAGTCGAACGTGACACCCTTGCCGACCAGTACCACGGGCTTGCCGCCCTTGTTGCCGCCGCTGTATTCGAGACTGATCAGCTTTGCCGGTTCTTCGCTGCCGCGCGAGACGGACAGCAGGGCGCCCATGCCGAGTTTCTTCATGGCAGGTTCGTCCAGCACGCTTGCCTTGAGCCTGGTGCTGGTCGTGGCCAGATCACGTGCGGTCTTCGCCAGGTGCGAAGGCGTGCAGATATTGGCCGGCAGGTCGCCGAGAGAGCGGGCCAGCTCGACGCCGCCGGCAATTGCATGACCATCGGCAACGGCCGTGTGTGCGATATTCATGTCATTTTTTGCCACGTTGACAGCCATGCGGCGCAACGGTCGACTGGCGTGGTCTTTTTTGCTTTTGAGTTCGTCCGGTTTGTACAGGGCGCTTTGTGTCAACTCAACGTGTGCGCGTATACAGTGGTACTGATCGCTGCCCTTGACCTCGAGTTCGGCCAGGTAGCTGACGGCGTCAGAGGCGCCGGAGGCATTCACTGCCAGTGTGGCACTGGCAACTGCCTGGCCGAAGACGCGTTTGTTGAAGTCGGCGGCCTTGCCGCATCCAACCAGCAGTACGCGCTCGCACTTGGCACCATGCGGGTGATGCACCAGCAGGGTCTGGCCGGATTTTCCGTCCATGTCACCGTCGGCCAGCAGTCTGGCCAGCAATCCACGCGTGGTCTTGTCGAACCGGTTGGCCGGTTCGGACAGTTTGCGGCGCTCGAACACGCCGAGAATGACGCAGCCGGTTTTTACGCTGGCGGGATGTTCGCTTTTAACGGTGAATTTCATCAAGGAACCCTCGTTTATCCATAGTTGTATTTGCAGGTTACCGGTGAAGTGTTATACGGTAGCCGCGTTGCCGAAAGATGCCTGTCCAGGCGTCAGCATGACAGGGGAGTGTACTGGAAGCAGGCCTGTTTTTCATCGTGCTTTCCAGGCGAGTGAATGTTCCAGATTTTTGACCGTTACCTGCTGAAAGAAGTGATCGGCGGCTGGTTTGCAGTGACCATCGTGCTGACGCTGGTGCTCGTCAGCAACAAGCTGATCAACTACCTTGGCGCCGCGGCCGACGGCGATATTCCGGGCAATGTTATTTTCCGCCTGCTTGGTTTGCAGATGGCGTGGTACCTGGTGCTGGTCGTTCCGTTTGCGCTGGCACTGGGTACGGTACTGGGTCTTGGCCGGCTCTACCGTGACAATGAAATGGTTGTCATGTCCGCCTGCGGTGTCGGGCCGGCAAAGATTTACAAGCCACTGCTGATGCTGGGGGCTGTGGTGGCAGTTCTGCTTGCCTGGTTTTCGCTGCAGGTCAGCCCGGCAGTGCAGGGGATGAGTAACCGTCTGAAAGTCACCGCGAGCCAGCAGGCCGATCTTATGGTGCTGGGCGCCGGCCGTTTTAACGAGTTGCACAATGGTCGTGTGACGTTCTATGCCGAGCGTCTGTCTGACGATCGAAACAGCATGGAGAATGTCTTCGTGGTTTTCCGCGACAGCGATAAATCAGGCGGACCAGGGCAGATGCTGACGGCAAAATCGGCATACCGGAAGCTGGACGAAATCTCCGGCGATGATTTCCTGGTACTGGTAGACGGTTTTCGTTACGAAGGGCAGCCAGGCCGGGCTGATTACCGCGTCATGCAGTTCGGTAAATACGGTGTCCGTGTTGAACTGCCGCGGACCGGCGAGATTGTCGAGCAGCGCGAGACCCTGTCGACACGCCAGTTGCTGGCATCGCGAGACCCGGCTGATATCGCTGAAGTGCAGTGGCGGCTCGCCTTGCCGGTGTCGGTAATCACCTTGCTGTTGCTGGCCGTGCCGTTGTGCAGGACATCGCCGCGCCAGGGCCGCTACGGACGCACGGTCCTTGCGGTGCTGTTGTTCATTATCTATTACAACCTGCTTGGCACGGCCAAGGTCTGGGTCGCGCGTGGCGCGATACCGCCGACTATCGGCTTATGGTGGGTGCCATTGCTTCCCGTCTTGCTGACGATTGTGCTGTTACGCAGCGAGCGGCTGGTCTGCAAGCTGGGGCTGCGTCGATGAAATTGTTTGATCGCTATATCGGCGGGGTCGTGGTGAGCGGCACCCTGGTGGCACTGTTGGTGCTGGTCGGTCTGGATATCTTTTTCAATGTCATCGATGAGATCGACAATGTCGGCAGGGGCAGTTACACCTTGTCCGTGATGCTCCAGTCGGTCCTGTTGACGACACCGCAGAGCCTGTACGAACTGTTCCCGCTGGCGGTGTTACTCGGCAGCCTGATGGGCCTGGGTGCCATGGCCAATCACGGCGAACTGGTGGCCATGCGTGCGTGCGGCCTGTCGGTCTGGCGGATCGTGCGCTCGGTGTTGCAGGCCGGGTTATTAATGCTGGTGGTGGCGATATTTGTCGGCGAAGTCATTGCGCCGGTGGCCGAGCGCCACGGCCAGAACCTGCGGGCGCAGGCGACCGAACGCGGGGTCAGTTTTCTGGGCAGTCGCGGATTGTGGGTGCGTGACGACAACCACTACATCAATGCAGGCAAGGTACTGGGACGCCAACGGCTTGCCGATCTGACCGTTTATGAATTCGATGCTGAGCGGCAGTTGCGGGTCTCCACCCGCGCCGCGCAGGCCGAGTTCAACGGCGGACAGTGGATCCTGAAGGATGTTCAGCAGTCTGTGTTTGACGGGCAGGGCGTTAGCGTCACGCATGAAAAATCAGTGGTGTGGCCGTCTCTGCTGACGCCGGAACTGCTGGGAATCGTCCAGCTCAAGCCGAAGAACATGTCGGCAGCCGATATCGGGCAGCTGGTCGATTATCTCGATGAAAACGGACTCGATACCGATGAGTACCGCTATGCCTTCTGGGGACGGTTCATGACGCCGCTGTCTTCGCTGGTCATGCTGTTTATATCCGTGCCGTTCGTATTCGGCAGTTTGCGCTCGGTGGGCGCCGGCCAGCGTATTTTCTTCGGCATGCTGATCGGCTTCAGTTTCTACATATTCAGCCAGCTGATCAGCCAGCTGGGCCAGGTGTACGGTATGCACCCGCTGTTGGCCATGCTGCTGCCGATCAGCCTGTTCATGTTCTACGGCGTGCGCGCCATGCGCCGCGTCTAGCCGGTTTTTGGCAAGACCACAATGGTCGTGCCGGACAGCCGGTCATACAGCGTCAGCCTGTCACGGTCGACCAGCATCCAGAAAAAGCCGATGCCACCGATGGCCAGTGACGGGATAGCGGCCATGTAACGCAGTACCGCCTGCCACACGGTTATCGGGCCACCGTTACGCTGTTGCACGCGTAACCGCCAGGTGCGCATTCCCAGCGTCTGGCCGCCGTGCAACCAGAACCAGGTATAGAACGCGAAGCTCAGCAGGAATATGAATGTACGAAAGAACGGGTTGTGATAAGTAAAAGCGCCGCGACTGAACATCAGCGCCAGCGCAATGGCGACCAGCAGGACGGCCAGCAGCAGCAGCAGGTCGTAAAACATGGCCGCCAGGCGGCGAACCGGCCCTGCGACCGGGTACGGGCCGGATTGGCCGGTCTGGATTGATTCTGTCTTCATGTGCGCGGTTCAAGCAGGCTATAACCGGCATTTACTGATGCCATGCCGGCCATTCAAGGTAAATGGCGCTCCCTAGGGGACTCGAACCCCTGTTACCGGCGTGAGAGGCCAGTGTCCTAACCACTAGACGAAGGGAGCATTGTAACGCGAAGCGGTGGTATTATACGCCCACGCTTTTTATCCACAAGAACAACAGTAACCGCTGCAGGACGCATCCCATTCATAGCGAACCGACGATAATCCCCCGGCCGGAACACCCGATCTCACGGGCCAATATCAGCCCGAATGCGCTGAAGGTACTGTACCGCCTGAAAGAATCCGGCTACCAGGCGCACCTGGTCGGCGGTGGCGTGCGTGACCTGCTGCTTGGCCGCGAGCCCAAGGACTTCGATATCGCCACCGACGCCCATCCGGAGGATGTGCGGCGCCTGTTTCGCAATTGTCGCCTGATCGGGCGGCGCTTCCGCCTGGCGCATGTAATGTTCGGCCGTGAGGTCATCGAGGTCGCCACCTTCCGCGCCCTGCAGGAGCCGGGCGGTGATAACGGCGAGCAACACACGGACGAAGAGGGGCGACTGGTCCGCGATAATGTTTATGGCTCCATCGAGGACGATGCCCTGCGCCGCGACTTCACCGTCAATGCGCTCTACTACAACATCGCCGATTTCTCGATCATCGACTACACCGGCGGCATGCAGGACATCGAGAAAGGCATGCTGCGCCTGCTGGGTGATCCGGAAACACGCTATCGTGAGGACCCGGTGCGCATGCTGCGCGCCGTGCGCTTCGCCACCAAGCTGGGTTTCCGTATCGAACCGGCAACCGAGCAGCCGATCAGGGCGCTTGCACCACTGCTGGGCGACATCCCGCCGGCCCGGCTGTTCGATGAGATGCTCAAGCTGTTCCTCGGCGGCAGCGCCCTGGGAAATTTTGAAATGCTGCGCCACTACGACCTGTTCCGGCAGCTGTTTCCGCTGACCGAAACGTCACTATCGCATGAAGAAAACCATTTTCCACTGACGCTGATCAGTCACGGCATGGCCAACACCGACAGCCGTGTGGCCGCCGGCAAGCCGGTAACGCCGGCGTTTCTGTTTGCCGTGTTCCTGTGGCAGCCGGTGCGTGACCTGGCGGCGCGGCTGGAGGCGGACGGGCAGGCGACGGCACAGGCGCTGCAACATGCCGGATCGCAGATCATTGCCGAGCAGGCCGCCGTAATGGCGACACCGCGGCGGTTCTCGTTGCCCATGCGCGATATCTGGATGTTACAGTTACGCCTGGAGCGCAAGGGCGGACGTCGCAGTCTGCGGGTGCTCGGTCATCCGCGTTTCCGTGCAGCCTATGATTTCCTGTTGTTGCGCGGCGAGGCCGGTGAGGTACCACAGGAATTGTGTGACTGGTGGACGGAATTCCAGGACATGCATCCGGAAAAACGGGAACAGGAAGTAACCCGGTCGCGTCCGCGCAAGCGCCGCCGTCGCGGGCCACGACGTACAGCAGAAACCGGGAGCGGTGAGGCATGACAATCAGGGCATATATCGGTATCGGCAGTAATCTCGAGGACCCGGTGGCACAGGTCAAGGATGCCATCGAGGAAATCGAAATGTTGCCGGACACGATTCTCGCGGCGCGTTCAAGCCTGTACACCGGCAAGCCCATGGGCCCGCAGGACCAGCCCGATTACATCAATGCGGTGGTGGCGATCGATACCCTGTTGTCTCCGGAAGACCTGTTTACACGCCTGCTGGCAATCGAGGAGCAGGCGGGGCGCGTGCGCGAAGGTGAGCAGTGGGGTCCGCGGATTCTTGATCTGGACCTGCTGTTGTACGGTAAGAAGAAAATTGACGAGGCACACCTTACGGTGCCGCATCCGGGTATGCATGAGCGTGATTTCGTCATCATTCCGCTGGCGGAGATCGCCGGCAACATGAAAATACCTGGTCATGGCCTGCTGAGCACCCTTATTAACCAGGTAGAAAATCATTCACTAAAGAAGGTGATAACCGGTTAATGAGCACGGATCGTCCGGGTTATATTGTCGTTGAAGGTCCTATCGGAGTCGGCAAGACCAGCCTGGCGCGGCGCCTGGCGGAGAGCTTCGAATCGGACCTGTTGCTGGAAGGCGCAGACGAGAATCCTTTTATCGAGCGGTTCTACGCGGACCCGCGCGCGGGTGCGCTACCCACGCAGTTATTTTTCCTGTTTCAACGGGCACGCCAGATGGCGGCTATGCGCCAGGCTGACATGTTCCAGCCGGTGCGTGTTTCAGACTTCCTGATGGAAAAGGACCGGCTGTTTGCCGAACTGACGCTGGATCCGGACGAGCTGAAACTGTACGAGCAGGTCTATGCGCATGTCACGGTGGACGCGCCGGTGCCGGACCTGGTGATCTACCTGCAGGCGCCGGTTGATATACTGATGAAGCGAATTGCCCGGCGTGGCATCCACTATGAACGACGTATCGACGCCGATTACCTGCAACGCCTGTCCGAGGCCTACGCACGCATGTTCCTTTATTACCAGGCGTCACCCTTGCTGATTGTCAATGCGGCCCATATCAACCTGGTTGACAGTGATGCGGATTACAATGCGTTACTTGAGCAGATTCATATGACGCGCAAGGGTGTGCAGTATTTCAACCCGATGTCGGAAGCGATCTAGGGTGTTCCCGTTGAACGTGATATGTCCTTGTCATTGCGGGCGCAACGCGGCAATCTCCTGATACGGACCCTGTGATGCTGGCCTGCGCTGCTGGAAAATTCCTCGCCATGACACTCCATCGGGTCACTGTGGGTTGTATTTCCGCAGCCCTTGTGCGCCGGATAGCCGCTAATTGACAGCCATATGAACGATAAACAGCCCAGCCCCGTTACCCTCGAAACCCTGCAGTCCATGAAACGTGGCGGCGAGAAAATTGCCTGCCTGACGACCTACGATGCCGGTTTCACGCGGGTGCTGGAAGCAGCCGGCGTGGACATGTTTATCATCGGTGATTCGCTTGGCATGGTCGTGATGGGTTACGACACGACCGTGCCGGTCACCATGGACGACATGCTGCACCATGCGGCCTGCGTGGCACGCGTCGGGCGACACAGTTACCGCGTGGTGGACCTGCCTTACCAGAGCTATAGCAACAAGGACATGGCGCTGGCCAACGCGCGCCGCCTGGTGGACGAGGGGGGTGCCGACATGGTCAAGCTCGAAGGCGGGGCGGACATGGCCGCGATCGTCGCGCATATCGTCAGTCACGGGATCCCGGTCTGTGGACACATTGGTCTGTTGCCGCAGTCCATCGAATCGCTCGGTGGCTACAAGGTACAGGGGCACGGTGCCGAGGCCGCGCGCGAAATACTGGCGGA
>JAOULY010000493.1 GCA_029881775.1 Gammaproteobacteria bacterium | reverse complement strand
GAGCCACCCCCGGATTGCGTTTCACTCCATCCGGGCTACGGTTGTGGGGCCGCGGGTGCGCCGTGCGCCAGTCGCTGCTGTAAGCGCCGTAGCCCGGATGCAACGCAGTGGAATCCGGGGAGACCCTCCGGATTGCGTTTCACTCCATCCGGGCTACCGGTGGTGGGGCCGCGGGTGCGCTGTGCGCCAGTCGCTGCTGTAAGAGCCGTAGCCCGGATGCAACGTAGTGGAATCCGGGGAGACCCCCCGGATTGCGTTTCACTCCATCCGGGCTACGGTTGTGGGGCAGCGGGTGCGCCGTGCACCAGTCGCTGCTGTAAGCGCCGTAGCCCGGATGCAACGCAGTGGAATCCGGGGAGACCCCCCGGATTACGTTTCACTCCATCCGGGCTGCCGGCGGCGTACCCTACGACGTTTTATAAATCTGGTCACATGGAAGTTATTTTTATAACTTCAATTTATCGAACATAGCCTGTTTTTATAAGACAGTCAGGCATCGTATCTATATGCGCGAAAGTGGTTATTCCAATGTCATTAGGATGACTTAACCCATCGGCCTAATACAGATGTATTAATTACTTGTGTTGTTTGAATTGTTAAAATACTAGTCAGTAATCATAGCGACGGGGAGTGGTCGACTGATTGGATAAATAGCTATACGTTCGTGCAATTCCCATGATGAGACAATTGATAGCAGGACCCATTGTCTGTCTTTGAATATCGAACACATAGGAGGGGGTTATGGGACAAGCAATGCATATCGTTGAGAATGTACCCGAGCACACCGTTGAAATTGTTGTGCATATCACCGAAACCCTGGGAGAGCAGCGTCGAAAGGAACTGGTTGCGGCACTGGAAGAAAATAACGGCATCACCGCCGCGGAGTTTTGCCCGTTGCGCTATCACTTGATGCTGGTCAGGTACGACAGAGACATCTATTCCTCGCAAGATGTATTGGCTTGCGTCGAATCACAGAATATCAATGCAAAACTGATTGGCCCTGTATAGGTTGGCGTTTGCTTCAGGGTCCAGCGGGTTGCCCCCTGGAAATCAGGTCTGGCTTCGGGCCAGGGAATAAAGGCAGCCGCATTATTTTACTATCCTCACACGGCGTTACTACTCGGTAGGCGCCGTATTTTTTTGCGTTATTAATATATACGTCTATGCTTACCTGTAAGTTTCGGTGATGCGAAAGTAGAAGGGTTGTTCATCATCCAGGGGAGAAATCAAATGATAGATATGAATAATGTTTCAGGGAAGTCTCTTGCGGAAATGTCGGAAGATGATTTGAAGGCGTGGTTCGACGCGCGATTTTCCGAAAACATGGCGCGACAGGAAAGCAGCAGGACGCCGAGGCTTTCCATCATGGTGACCAAGGGCACGCTCGACTGGGCCTATCCGCCGTTCATCATCGCCTCAACTGCCGCCGCACTGGGCTGGGAAGCCACCCTGTTCTTTACCTTCTACGGACTGGGGCTGCTGAAAAAAGACCTGAATCCAAACATCAGTCCGCTGGGCAATCCTGCCATGCCTATGAAAATGCCCTTTGGGCCGCAATGGTTCCAGGGGATTGAGTGGAATATGCCAAACCTGCTGATGGCCGGTGTGCCCGGCTTTGAGGGGCTTGCGACAAAACTAATGAAGATGACGGTGAAGAACCACGGTGTTGCGACAATCCCGGAACTGCGCGACCTGTGCATCGATGCCGAGGTAAATATGGTGGCCTGCCAGATGACAGTCGACCTGTTTGGCTGGAAGAAGGAGGACTTTATCCCGGAAATTTCGGAATGGGCGGGCGCGGCAAGTTATATCGCAAATGCACAGGGCGCTGACATCACATTATTTGTTTGATTGGCTGGTGCGGCCAGGCAAGACAGGGACCCGATGCCGCCGGGTGCCTGCCCCTGTTATTCAATTCGTGCCAGCACAGGGCGCTGGTTAGTCCGACAGCAACGCCAGCCACTTTCCGTACAGCGTATCAGCCACCCGTTGCGCGCACGCGATGCGTGTATCCAGCCCGGCTGTCATTTCCTCTGCCGACTGCACGGTGGCTGTCGGCAATTC
>JAOULY010000074.1 GCA_029881775.1 Gammaproteobacteria bacterium | reverse complement strand
CGATAATGAGTTTGCCGGTTTGCCGGTCATGCAGGTGGCGCGCGGTCAGCTCGATGGTTTCACCGGCGCCGATCAGCAGCGCGGTGTGGCGGGCCAGGTCACCGAAAATCTGCCGCGCGAGGCTGACTGCCGCAAACGCCACCGATACCGGGCTGGCGCCAATGGCGGTGTCGGTACGGACCTGTTTGGCGACCGAAAACGTGTGCTGGAAAAGCCGGTTTACCAGGGTATCGATACTGCCCGAGTCGAGCGCCTGCTGGTAGCAGTCCTTCATCTGCCCTAGAATTTGCGGTTCACCGAGGATCATCGAATCAAGGCCGGCCGCCACCCGGAACACGTGCCGTACGGCAGGTTCGCCCTGGTAGGCATACAGGTGTGGCTGCAGGCTGCCCGGTGGCAGGCGGTGAAAATTGCCAAGCCACTCGGCCAGGCTATCGGTGCCGCTTTCCTCGCGGGTACAGTACAGCTCGGTGCGGTTGCAGGTCGACAGAATCGCCGCCTCGTGAATCCCGTCAAGCTGGCGCAACTCGGCCAGTGCCAGTCCCACCTTGTCGGGCGGGAACGCCACCTGGCCGCGCAACTCGACGGGCGCGGTACGGTGGTTAATGCCGAGGACGGTCAGATACATGTCAGTTTGGGACGATTTCCGGAGCAAACGCGAAATTCTGCATGGCCTGAAGAGTTTACACAAGTTGAATCAATTTCGTGCCAGGGTTGTCCACACTCTGTGTGCGCCCGGGCGCACCCGGCATGAATATCGGGTAAATTGTTACCCATTCACCTAACAGGGTATTCACGAGACTGATAGAATAGTCCGGATGGAAGTCAAAATGATATTTTCGAACAGGCCGTACGTGCGCATTTTGCCGGTGCTGGCCATATCTGTAATGCTGCTCTCCTGTGCCGCCATTGGCGGCCACGAACAGGTGGCCACGCCTGCGCCGCAACCGCCTGCCACCCCGGTGGCTGCGCCGGCGGCGGGCACCCCGGCACCGCTCGAGCCTGCGCAGCGACTCTCCGGCGACATGGTTTACGACATCCTGCTTGGCGAAATTGCCGGTCAGCGCGGTGACATGGATGTGGCCGTGTCCCGATACTTGCAGGCAGCCAGTGAGGCGCAAGACCCGCGCGTGGCGGAACGGGCGGTGCAGATTGCGTCATTCGCCAAGCAATATGATCTTGCCATTGGCGCGGCGCGGCGCTGGGTGGCGCTCGATGGCGCCAATATGGAGGCACGCAAGGCACTGACGGCGCTGGCACTGCAGCAGGGAGACCTGGACGAAGTGGTCACCCAGATGGATTACATGCTGGTCAACAGCGACGATCCGGAAGAGAGTTTCCACATGGTGACTGCCGTGCTGGCGCGGCATGAGGACAAGTCGGCGGCCGTGGCGGCCGTCCAAAAACTGGTCGACCGTCATCCGGACAACCCCCATGCCTGGACATCGCTGAGTCGACTGGCTGTTGTGGCAGAACAGCCGGAAGTTGCGCTGGATGCAGTGAATCGTGCCCTGGCGCTGCAGCCGGACTCAGCCGATATCATCATTCTCAAGGCGCAGGTCATGGTGCGGCAATCGCAGAAGGCCGAGGCAACCGCACTGCTGGATGACGCCGTGCGCCAGCAACCGAAAAATACCGACCTGTTGTTCGCACACGGACGTATGCTGCTGGACAGTGAAGACCTGCAAGGCGCGAAGCAGCAATTTCGCAGGATCGTGAAAATAGATCCCACGCATGCCGATGCCCTGTATTCACTGGCGCTACTTGAGCTGGAAACCGGCGCGTTCCAGGCCGGCGAGAAGCATCTCGTGCAGCTGCTGGAACTCAAGCAGCATGTGCAAAACGCCTATTATTACCTGGGATATGCCACCGCTGAGCAGGGCAAGGCACAGCAGGCGCTGGACTGGTATCTAAAGGTCGAGTCCGGTGATTACTGGAGCCAGGCACAGTTGCGGGCGGCCGGGCTCATGGTCAAGCAGGGCGATTTCGTGCGTATGCAGGAACACATGCGTACGCTGCGCCAGAAGAATCCCCAGCTGGCCTCCCAGCTCTACCTTATTGAGGGGCAGGCGCTGACGGAGGCCGACCTGCATATGCAGGCTTACCAGCTGTATGAAGCCGCACTGGAAACCAGTCCGGATGACCTGGATCTCCTCTATTCCTACTCGCTGGCCGCGGAAAAGCTCGACAGGCTGGATGTTGCAGAGACCAACCTGCGGCGCATCCTTGAGATTGATCCGGACAATGTCCGTGCGCTGAACGCGTTTGGTTATACGCTGGCCGATCGCACGGATCGCCACGAGGAAGCATTGCAGTACATCAGCAGGGCTTACGAGAAGGAGCCGGATGACCCGGCGATCATCGACAGTATGGGCTGGGTGCACTTCCGCATGGGTGATCTGGACAAGGCGCGTGAATATCTGCAGAAGGCCTGGGATATGTCCAGTGACAGCGAAATCGGTGCACACCTCGGTGAGGTCCTGTGGATGCGTGGCGAATACGCAGCCGCAAAAGAGGTGTGGAATACTTCCCGCAAGGCCGCACCTGACAACCCGGTTCTGCTGGAAGTCATCAACCGCCTTAACCCGTGAGATTGATCAGGTTCCTGTTGCCGGTACTGTTGCTGGCGGGCTGTGCCACCACGCCGGTCCCGGACGTTGTTACTGCTTCGCATACCGATTTACCCAGCGCCTCCATGTTGCCGGCAAACTGGCAGCTGCAGGGTCGAATTTCCCTGACGCAGGGTGAATCCGGCTGGCATGCCGGTGTTGACTGGGATGAACAGGTCGACGGTTTCCAGCTGCGCGTGTCCGGACCGCTGGGGCAGGGCGGGTTTCTGTTAACCGGGGACAGCGCAGGCGTATTGCTGCGCGATGCCGCGCAACAGGTATTCACGGCACCGGATGCCGATACACTGCTTGCCGAGGTGACCGGCTGGCAATTGCCTGTTGAGGGCCTGCGCTACTGGGTGCGCGGCATACCCGATCCGGCTGGTTCCTTCGAGGCGGTCATGGGGGCGGACGGTCGCCTGGCACAACTCTCACAATCCGGCTGGACGATCCGTTACACGCGCTATCAACCCGTCGGCGAACTTTTCTGGCCGGCGCGACTGGGCCTGGTACGCGATGATGTGTCGGTACGGCTGGTCATCGACCGGTGGGCATTCGGGTTGGCGCCGCAGGTTGTGCCATGAAGCGGCCGCTTGTGCCGGCGACCGCCAGCGGACCCTGGCCGGCCCCGGCCAAGCTAAATTTACTGCTGCACATAACCGGTCGCCGGTCAGACGGATACCATGAACTGCAGACAATTTTCCAGTTTCTCACGGCGGCCGACTGGCTCTATTTCGACATCCACGACAGCGACGAAATCAGCGTGGCCGGCTCGTCGGCCGGGGTCGACGGGGATACCGACCTGGTGGTGCGGGCGGCACGCCTGCTGCAGGCGCATAGCGGCTGCCGCAGCGGCGTGACCATCTACAATGACAAACGCCTGCCCGTCGGGGCGGGGCTGGGCGGTGGCAGTTCGGATGCCGCCACCACCCTGGTGGTGCTGAACCGGCTGTGGCAGCTGGGTATGACTATCAATGAGTTAGCGGAGATTGGTCTGGCGCTTGGGGCCGATGTTCCGGTCTTCGTCCGCGGGCAGGCGGCGTTTGCCGAAGGCGTTGGTGAAATTCTCACGCCAGTGGACCTGCCTGAGCCCTGGTTCCTGATCCTGAATCCGGTCGTAAGCGTATCAACTGCCGATATTTTTTCTGACGTTGAATTGACACGGGACACGCCGCAGAAGACAATAGCCGACCTTCTTTCGGAGGGTGGCCGGAATGACTGCGAAACCGTGGTGTGCAGGCGGTATCCGGAAGTGGCGGCAGTTCTCAACTGGTTAAACGAATACGCGCCTGCCCGCATGACAGGGACCGGCAGCTGTATCTTTGCCGCGTTCGAGACCGAGTCGGATGCGCAGGCGGTTGCAGACCGGGCGCCCGACCACTGGGACGCATTTATCGCGCGGGGCATGAACCAGTCATCCCTGCACATTGCGTTGCAATGATCGCGGGGTAAGGCGGCGGCCCGCAGGGCGAGGCCGCAGGCCGAGTCATCCTGCCGAGCGGACTGGACGGATGGCACATGGCATGGCAGGTCCTGCAGGCTTTTTAAAAGTTATTGGGACGTCGCCAAGTGGTAAGGCACGGGGTTTTGATCCCCGCATTCGCAGGTTCGAATCCTGCCGTCCCAGCCAGAAGCGACACAAGTTTAAGTAACCTGAATTAACGCGGCGCAAGCTTCAAACAAACGATCTGGAAGTCATGATGAACGGCATACCTCCATCGGATTCAGACAGCCGCTTGATGGTGTTTGCAGGAAATGCAAACCCGCGGCTGGCACAGGCGATCGCAGACCAGTTGCGGCTGCAACTGGGTGACGCACACGTCGACAGTTTCAGTGACGGTGAAGTCCAGGTCGAGATCATGGAAAACGTGCGCGGCAAGGACGTATTTGTCGTGCAGCCGACCTGCGCACCGACCAACGACAACCTGATGGAACTGTTGGTGATGATCGATGCATTGCGGCGTTCATCTGCATACAGGATTACGGCGGTTATTCCGTATTTCGGCTATGCCCGGCAGGATCGACGTCCGCGCTCGGCGCGCGTGCCGATTACGGCGAAGGTGGTTGCCACCATGATCGGTACGGTCAAGGCCGACCGTGTCCTGACGATTGATTTGCATGCCGACCAGATCCAGGGATTTTTCGATATCCCGGTGGATAATGTGTATGCATCACCGATATTGCTCGGCGATGTCTGGCGACAGAAGTATCAGGATATTGTGGTGGTGTCGCCTGATGTGGGTGGTGTTGTGCGCGCACGGGCGCTGGCAAAACGCCTGGATGATGCAGACCTGGCGATTATCGACAAGCGCCGTCCGCGCCCGAACGAGGCGCGTGTGATGAATATCATCGGCGAGGTGGAAGACCGTACCTGCGTGCTGGTGGATGACCTGGTCGATACGGCCGGCACGCTGTGCCTGGCCGCCATGGCGCTGAAAGAGCGGGGTGCAAAACGCGTTGTTGCCTATTGTACGCACCCGGTGCTGTCCGGGTCCGCTGTGGAGAATATCCAGGCATCGGAGCTGGATGAACTGGTCGTCACCGATACGATTCCGTTGCGCGAGGATGCACAGAATTGTGACCGGATCAGGCAGCTGAGTGTTGCCGCGATGCTGGCGGAAACGATGCGCCGTATCAGTAACGAGGAGTCCGTGAGTTCGCTGTACATGGACTGACATAATTTAACCGCGGCGTTCCCCCGGGGATTGCCGTAAACCTGCTTTCCTGGTCGCGGGAAAGCGTAATCAGCACCGCAAGGTGTGTATATCTGGAGAAGTAACATGGCTATCAGTTTCGATTTAACTGCAGAGTCGCGCACGGATACGGGTAAGGGTGCGAGCCGCCGCCTGCGTCGTGCCGGCAAGGTGCCTGCCATCCTGTATGGTGGTGACAAGGAACCGCAAGCGCTCACGCTCGCGCATAACGAGGTGTTGCGTAACCTGGAACACGAGGCGTTTTATTCGCACATTCTGACCATCAAGGTCGACGGTAATGAGTCACCGGCCATTTTGCGTGACATGCAGCGCCACCCGAGCAAGCCCATTGTCATGCACATGGACCTGCAGCGTGTCGACATGAGCGCCAGTCTCAAGACCAATGTGCCGTTGCACATTGTCGGCGAGGAAGTTGCGCCGGGTGTCAAGGCGGGTGGCCTGGTGTCACACGACATGACGGAAGTCGCGATCGAATGTATGCCGAGCAAACTGCCGGAATACATTGAAGTCGATATTTCTGCACTGGAAATCGGTGATTCCATTCACCTGTCCGGCGTGACGGTTCCCGAGGGCGTTGCCCTGACCGAGCTGGCGAAGGGCGAGGATCATGATCACACCGTGGTTTCGATCCATGTACGACGTGTTGCTGAAGAGACGGAAGAGGCCCCCGCAGCAGGAGGCGAGTCAGCCGAGGGCGCAGGCGGTACCGAAGAGTCCGGTGGCGAGAGCTAAGCGACCCGGCGTATGGCGCAAGCTATACAGCTGATTGCCGGACTCGGAAATCCCGGCAGCAAGTACGAACAGACCCGGCATAATGCCGGGTTCTGGTTTGTGGATGCGGTCGCCCGTCAATACGGCGCGACATTTCATGCCGAGAGCAAGTACAAAAGTGACACGGCGCGTTGCAGCATTGGCGGCTCGGACTGCCGGCTGCAGAAACCCATGGACTTTATGAATTGCAGTGGTCAGCCGGTTGCCGCGCTGGCCGGTTTTTACCGGATTCCCCGGCACGCCATCCTCGTAGCGCATGATGATCTCGACCTGCCGCCGGGTACGGTGCGGCTGAAAAAAGACGGCGGTCACGGCGGGCACAACGGTTTGCGTGACCTGATCCCGCAGCTGGGTGGCAAGGACTTCCTGCGACTCCGTATCGGTATCGGGCATCCCGGCCATCGCGATGCGGTGGTGGGTTATGTGCTGAAACCGCCGTCATCAGCAGATCGTGCGCTGATCGACGCGGCGATAGACAGGGCAGTGCAGCTTGTTCCCGATATCATTGCCGGGAATATCGAACATGCAATGAAGGTTCTGCATACACAGGATGCGGACAGTTAAAAAAATACTTTAACCACAGAGGACACAGAGTACGCAGAGATTGATGATGACCGGATTGCAGTGATGTTCCTCTGTGTGTCCGGCGATCTTTGTGACAGTGTTTAAGAACCTGAAATGAGCGTTAAATGCGGTATCGTCGGCTTGCCCAATGTCGGCAAATCCACACTGTTCAATGCACTGACCGAGGCGGGGATCCAGGCGGAGAATTACCCGTTCTGTACGATCGACCCGAACGTCGGCATCGTCCCGGTGCCGGACCCGCGCCTGCAGCAACTCGCCGATATCGTCAAGCCGCAGAAAGTGATCAACACGACCATGGAGTTCGTCGATATTGCCGGGCTGGTCGAGGGTGCCTCGAAAGGCGAGGGTCTTGGCAACAAGTTTCTCGCCAATATCCGTGAGACCGACGCGATTTGCATGGTTGTGCGCTGTTTCGAAGATGACAACGTGGTGCATGTCAGTGGCAGTGTCGATCCGTTACGCGATATCGAGGTGATCAATACCGAGCTGGCGCTGGCCGATCTCGAGACGGTGGAAAAGGCGATCCAGCGCGTCGGCAAGATTGCCAAGAGTGGTGACAAGGAAGCGAAGGCAAAACTGTCGCTGCTGGAAAATATTAGCGGTCAGCTTGACCAGGGTCACATGATCATTGGCATGGGGCTGGATAAAGAACAGGCCGCGTTGTTGCAGGACCTGCACCTGCTGACGGCCAAGCCGGTCATGTATGTTGCCAACGTGGCCGAGGATGGCTTTGACAACAACCCGTTGCTGGCAATTGTCGAGCAACGCGCTGCAGAGGAAGGGGCGCAGGTTGTTGCCGTCTGTGCCGCCATCGAGGCGGAGATCGTCGAGCTGGATGCGGCTGATCGTAATGAGTACCTGGCCGATCTGGGACTGGAAGAGCCGGGGCTCAACCGGGTGATACGGGCCGGTTACCGTTTGCTGGGTTTGCAAACCTACTTTACAGCGGGCGAGAAGGAAGTGCGTGCCTGGACCACGCCGATCGGCGCGACGGCGCCGCGTGCCGCGGCAGAAATCCACACGGACTTCGAAAAGGGATTTATTCGCGCGGAAGTAATTGCATTTGATGACTTCATCGCGTGCAATGGTGAAAACGGCGCCAGGGAAGCCGGCAAGCTGCGCCTCGAGGGCAAGGAGTATATTGTTCAGGATGGCGATGTGATGCACTTTCGCTTCAATGTGTAGGCGTGATTGCCCCCTTGTTCAACTGACCATCGAGGTGATGAATGGCTAAACCGAACGCGGATGATATCCACCAGGCAATATTGGCAGCCCGCGAATTGAGCGACGATGAAA
>JAOULY010000073.1 GCA_029881775.1 Gammaproteobacteria bacterium | reverse complement strand
GCCGGCCGGCTTCGAGCAGACGATCGAGGGGCAGCAGGTATACATGGTGCATGCGGAGCCGCCGGCGGCCTGTCATGGCGGTATCAAGTTGCGAGACCGTTCCGGTGAGGTGCAAGCCGACCGGGTTATGCACTGGGAGGGGGAGCTGGCGGATTTTCGGCCGGATGTGCTGATCGTCGGACATACGCACCAGGTGTATGCCGAGCAGGTCGGCGATACCCTGGTCGTGAACCCGGGCAGCTCGGCCTTCAACTATTCCTGTGCAATCCTGCACCTGCCGTCAATGACGGTTGAGACCTACCCGCTGGCCGGACAGCCGATCAAGCCGGTGTGGAACTGGAGCGACCACTTCGGCAAGTCGTGATCAGGACTTGTCGTTGCCCACCTTTTTCGCCGCGCTGATGCGTTCGAATTTACGCGCCTCGACACTCAGGCACAGCTGTACCTCACCGTTTACAACGGAATCAAGCTTGTCCATGCCGAACTCCGCGCGGTTAATGGTGGCCGTCGCCTTGACCGTAATCATGCCGGTCTTTGCAGGCGTCAGGGTTACATCGAAAGTGATCGGCCGGGTGATCCCGCGCAGTGTCAGGTCGCCCTTCATGATGGCGGTTTTCTCGCCCGTCCACGCAAAACTGTTACTGACGAACAGGACATCGGGATATTTCTCGACATCGAAAAAGCTCTCGCTCTTGAGCAGGTTGCGCACCAGGGCACCCTGGGTGTCGAGGCTGTCGGTACGGATCAGGACCAGCGTCTGGCCGTTGTTGGCAGCATTACTATCGAGCGTCATGCCACCCTTGAATTCGGTGAAATTGCCCTCGATACGCTTCAGCGCGCTGTTCACGCAAAAGCCGACCTGCGAGCTGCCGGGCTGTATCCGGTACAGGTGACCGCCTTCCGCGGCAGACAGCATTCCGGACAGCAGGGACTCGTCCACACGGCCGTCCATGAAGGGCTCGCAGACATCCGGATCTTCGGGAAGAACGGACGCCGCCAGCGCCGATGCCCCAGCCACCAGCAGGGAAAATACAATAACTAGTTGTTTAATAAGTATATTCATAATCAGATTCGCGCCTCGCGCATGGAATCACAGTGTCATTATAACTAAATTAGAATATTATGATATGCGACATATCGTCACAGGCAAGGTTCCCGTCAAATGGGGCCTGTGTGGGTGGATGGGCGTTGCCGGTACCGGGCTGCTCAGGGGGCGCGGCGTTCGATGCTCCAGCCAGTGCCGCTGCGGGTGTAGATGAAGCGGTCGTGCAGGCGGTTGTCGCGTGCCTGCCAGAACTCGATTTCAAACGGGGTGATCCGGTAGCCACCCCAGAAATCCGGCAAGGGCACTTCGCCGCGTGCGAACTTGCGCTTGATTTCGTCGACCTTGGCATCCAGCAGCGAGCGCGAGGAAATGACCTGGCTCTGTTGCGAGGCCCAGGCGCCGATCTGGCTGCCGCGCGGCCGGGTGGCAAAATATTTCATGGATGCGGCGGTTGGAATCTTTTCGGCGACACCGGCTATCTTGACCTGTCGGCCCAGGCCCACCCAGGGGAACAGCATGGCCACCCGGTTGTTCGCGGCAATCTGCCGGGCCTTGTCGCTTTTGTAGTTGGTGAAGAATACGAAGCCGTCTTCATCGTAGAGTTTCAGCAGGACGGTACGCGCCCACGCCTGTCCGTTCGCATCGACGGTCGCGAGGCTGAAGGCATTGGGTTCGGGGATGCCTGAATTAATCGCCTGCTCAAACCAGTGTTCGAATTGCCTGAACGGGTTCGGGTCAAGGTCTTCACGGTCGAGGCCGTCGGCCATCCATTGGTCGCGCAGGTTGTCAGCAAGCTCTGTCATGCCTTGCCATTATACGGTGATTGCGTTTGTTTGGATGTGATGCGGTCAGGACGTGCGCCGACCCGGCGGTTGCATGCTGGCGAGTGACCGGATGCAGGTCCGTTCATCTGCCTGCGCTGGATGGCGCGGTTCAGTTATTGAGATACTTCGCCGGATTGACCTGCTTGCCGTCCAGCAGTACTTCGATATGCACATGCGGGCCGGTAGAACGGCCGCTGGAACCCATTAATGCAACCGGCTGGCCCCTGCGTACGGTCTCGCCGGTGTCGACCAGCTGGTTTTTGTTGTGTGCGTAACGCGTGGTAAAGCCGTTGCCATGATCCACTTCGACCATGTTGCCGTAGCCCGTGCGTGTGCCCGAGAAGGTCACGACCCCGTCGCCCACGGCAAGGATCTCGCTGCCCGTTTTACCGGCGATGTCGATGCCCTTGTGTGAATCACGCTTGCCGGTGAACGGGTCGATACGCGAGCCGAACTTCGATGACAGGTGTCCCTTTTCGACGGCGCGGCCGGAGGGCGTCACGCGCTGGTGAACATTCTGGTACATCAGTACCTGTTCCAGCATGGTCAGTTTGCTTTCGCGGTCGCCGAGTGTGCTGTCGAGGTCATTCAGCATGGCGAGAAAATCAGGTACGGTATTGTCGGCAAATGCAGCGGCGTTCTCCGGGCCGCCGACCGGCGGTGCAATATCAAAGTTGAACTCGTCTGCCTCGAGCTCGGCGACATCGACCAGGCGTTTACCGAGTGCGTCGAGGCGCAGTATCTGCGCCTGCATGCGGCCAAGCCGCAGGGCGAGTGCATCGAGGTTGTCCTGGGCGCTGGTGCGTGCCTGCTCGATGACCTGCTGCTGCAATTCCGCAACGACCTGCAGGTCCCTGACTTCGTTAATCTGGTTGCGCGCCTCGTGGCGTGTGCCGAGGTGATAGCCGCCCAGAAGGATAAGCGTGCACAGCGCGATGACCGTGAAGAGGGTAATTATGAGGGTGCGCTGTGGATCATATTCGTAACTGCGTACCTGTCCGCCGGGGCGTGTCAGAAGCAGTGTGCTTGGCCGGTTTTTCATGGTATTACCCTGATCCTCCCGGGCGGCGCATGGAACGACCGTGCCGGGTCAAGTTGTGCCAATAATCAACAGCCTAGGGGCGCCAGGCGCCAGCGGCAATTGGCCTGAAGTACAGGCGCTGCCAGTTAAATATATAAAATACAATAGGTTGCAATATTTACCGCCGAATTACCCGGTCATGTTTGACCGGTTCCAGTGCGGTTTCCATACCGGAGCGGGGCGGGGAATGCGATGTTACACAGCCAGAATTGCGCCGTCGAGCGTAAATTTCCGCTGTTAAATGCCGGTTGGACGCTGGCCGGCCCCCGGCCGGGGCACGGCTTTATTTTTATTCTTGAATAATAAGTACTTGCTTATATCAATAACCGTTAAAGGTGAAAGGTTTTCGGGGTGTCGCCCGGCCCAGAAAATTTATGTGTTGGCGGGCTGTTCTGCGCCGGTTTCCTGACAACTCGTGCGGTTCGCGTGGATCCCGCCCTTGCCGAAGGTCAGCCAACAACCTCGAGTAACTGTTGCCACGCGGTGTGCAACGATTGCGGGATGTCACCCGTGCGCGGGCGCCGGGGCAGGGCCTTCAGGTCGCTGATCTGGATGACGCTGTCCGGTTTGTCTTTCGGAAATTTCGCATTTGGAAACAGGTGCAGACCTTTCACCGGTATGCCGGGCACAACCTGGCTGATCGCGTTGATTTGTCGTTGCAGGTACTGGTTGGGGTTGTCGAATTTGTAACTGCGACGCCCGAGCACCTGGGTCCACTGTTCAGTCAGGCGTCCGCCGAAAATAAGGCCGTCGAAGCGCATGACACCGACGATAAGGATGGCCTCGGGTGACAGTATCAGGTGTTCGATGGTGACTTCTCCGCCGGTACCGTCCGGCAGGTTGATATTGTCGATGCGCCTGGCGCCGAGCCGCTGGATAATCTTGCGGGTCTTGCGTTCGCAACGCCAGCGATGCACCCGGTTGCGTAGCACGTAGAGCAGCCCGCCGAGGGCAACGGCAACGACCAGCAGGGTGGCCTGGAATTCGCTGTTGTTGGCGAGTTCGTGCAGGAATTCAGGGATGGAAAAAGGCATACATCCGGCAGCTTCAGGTCTGGTTGTTGTCGCGGAAGTTGCGCAGGATATCAGGAAATGCCGTCGGCTTCACAACCCCTTGCTCTGGATGAGCGTCCACTGCACCAGTTGGGCGGCCAGGGATTCGGCAGCATGTCGCTGGCCGTGATCGCGCAGCCATTCCACTACCCAGCGATGTCCCCACGCACTGGCATTGCTGTCGCTGGGATTAAGCGCGATCTGGTGTGTGTGGGCGAGAAACAGGAACAGCGGGCGGGCCAGCGCATGCACGGTAGCCGACAGCCGGTCCGGATAGGTCCACTCGCACAGGCCGCGGGTTGTGTAGCGGTCCGGGATGCTGCGGCGCCGGATCGGTATCGGCGGTACGCGTCCCCAGTTGCGCTCACGCGCGGGATAGTCGGCACCCTGCCAGACATTCACCTTGATGCGATACATGTGCTGTGGCTGCGGGGTTTCTTCCATGGCAAGCCGCATGCGCGGGGTCCAGCAGGTGCTGAGCGTGGCCGGCGCCGACTCACCGGCGATAAATGGCTGATGCTGCGTGTCAGTCATCGGGTAGATGCGCACCCAGTCGAGCAGCCGCATATCATAATCGTCCAGTTTCGCGAGGACGAAGTCGATGACGTCGCCGGCATTGGTCCGGTCGCTGATAACGGGCAGAGCGTGTGGCATGACGGGCCTCCCGGTTTGAGCACATATTATGGTGTCGGCATGTGCTTGCCTATATATTAGATGATAATCCTGTCATGCACCGTGGTTCATCATGTTGCGCCTGCTGCTGCTATTCCTGCTAATAATTCCGGTCCGCGTATCCGCGCAGCTGCCGGTCGCTGACATGCATTTGCATTACAAGTGGAGCCAGCAGGAAGTTACCTCCCCCGAAGAGGCCTTGCGCCTGCTTGGTGCGGCACAGGTTGCAGTGGGTGTGGTGATCGGTACGCCGGCCGAGCGGGCGCTGGCGCTGACGCAGCGTTCAGGCGGACGCCTGGTGTCGATCTGGAGTCCGTACCGGGAAGGTGGTGACTGGTCGCGCTGGGCAACTGACAAGTCGGTGGTACAGCGTGCGCGTGCGGCACTGGCATCGGGCAACTATTCCGGTATCGGCGAACTGCACCTGGTCGGCGGGTTCGCGCCGCGCTCCACGCCGGGCGATGTGACCTCGCAATTAATGACACTGGCCGCGGAATATGACGTGCCGGTTCTGTTGCACACGGAATTCTCGCGCGCGGATCGTATGCGGGCGCTGTGCACGAAACACCCGCGCACGCGCATCGTGTGGGCACATGCCGGTGCAATCCTGCCGGCGGCTGCAGTCGAGTCGGTGCTGGCCAGTTGCGACAATGTCGTGGCTGGCCTGGCCGCGCGCGACCCGTGGCGCTTCGTCAACAACCCGATCACGGACACGCAGGGCAAACTGTTGCCTGCCTGGCGTGCATTGCTGCTGCGTTACCCGGACCGGTTCATGGTCGGCTCCGACCCGGTGTGGCCGGTCGACCAGCTCGATCGCTGGGACGAGGCGGATACCGGCTGGCAGGAACTCGAGCGGTTCTGGATATTCCATCGCGGCTGGCTGGCGGATTTGCCGGCTAACGTGGCAGTGCGGATCGCCTGTAAAAATGCGGCGGATACGTTTATGCCAACGGCCGGCGATGTGTGCGTCCCGCCGCTCATCGACGAGTAGTTGCTGTCGTGGATATTCCCGCAAACCTGTTACCGACGGCCTGGCTGGTGGTCGGTGGCGTCCTGTATGCGCTGGTGTTAATGGCTGCGCTGGTTACCGCGCGCTGGTCCAGGGTACGTGACAGCGAGGCACAGAATATCTACCTGGCAGTGATGGTTGCGATCAGCCTGCTGTGGGTGCTGCGCGGCGGTATCCAGGCCGGCCTCAACTACCACCTGCTCGGCATGACGCTGCTGTGCCTGATGTTCGAGTGGCAGTTCGCCGTGTTTGCCGCCGGCCTGGTCGTGGCGTTCAGTACCTGGCAGGGTGGCTCCGGCTGGGCTGCCTTTGGTGTGAACGTCATGCTGATGGGTGTCCTGCCCATCCTGTTCACGCGGGTGCTGTTGTACATCTGCCAGCGTCGCCTGCCGCACAACTATTTCATTTATGTGTTCGTCAACGCGTTCCTGGCCGGCGCGCTGTCACTGCTGCTGGCCGGCGGTGCATCGGGGCTGCTGCAGCATATCGCCGGTGTGCAACCGGCCGGTACTATCAGCAGCAACTTCCTGTTGATCCTGCCCATGCTGATGTTTGGTGAAGGCTTCATTAACGGCGGTACCCTGTCGCTGGTGGTTGCGTTTCGTCCGCAGTGGGTCGCGACCTTTCATGATCGCTGGTACCTTGTTGGAAAATAATCATTTCACAGTGGCGGCTTGCAATGATGCGTGACGAAGAACGCGACCGGAAAATTCTCGAGTGGCAGGACAAGGCGCGCAAGGCGGCGAAGCGCCGCAAGCCGCGCAACCTGTATGTCATCACGCTCGATCCCGAAGTGTTATGGGACCGGGATTTCCGCCAGGCGAATCCCAACTACGTTGAAGGGATGCCATGCGTGTATGTAGGTATGACGGTACATGCGCCGGGCGATCGTTTTCAGCAACACATGGTCGGTTATCGCAGCAGCAAGTACCCGCGCGAGTACGGTACCGAGCTGGCGCTGGACCTGATGGAGGGTTTCGAGGCGGAAGACATGCCGGACGAGGCGCGCGAGGCGGCGCTGGCCGACTGGTTGCGGGCCCAGGGCTGCGCGGTCTGGCAGAATTAATACAGTGTCATGTTTCATTTGTTTTTCGCTGCCCCCATCTAAAACACTGTAGGAGCGCCTTGCAGGCGCGATTGGATAAGATCGCGCCTGCAAGGCGCTCCTACGGGTGAATCGTTTGCCGCAGTAGCACAACGCCTGTGTTTGATCTGGCGCATATGGCCGAATTGCGGGTATCTGCTAGTGTTAACAGAGTATGAGCCTTCAGCGACATGGCCAGACCCGGTGGGTCAGGATATTGCTCCTGGCAGCCGTCGTGCTGGCGCCTGCCTGGTACCCGCTGGCAAATGAACGGGTGGCGGTGATGCTGACGGTGGACGGTGCAATCGGGCCGGCGACGGCGGATTACATCCAGCGCGGTATCGCGGCCGGTCATAGCCAGGGCGCTGCACTGGTCATCATAAAAATGAATACGCCCGGCGGGCTCGACACCGCCATGCGCGACATCATCCAGCATATCCTCGTGTCACCGTTGCCGGTCGCGACCTATGTTTCACCCGGGGGTGGACGCGCAGCCAGTGCCGGCACCTATATCCTCTATGCCAGCCACGTGGCGGCCATGGCACCCGGTACCAACGTCGGTGCCGCCACGCCGGTGCAGATTGGCGGAATACCGGACAAGGATGATCTCCTCGGCAAGCAGGCGGAGCAGGGCGCGTCGCCGGACAAGCCCGATGCCATGGAGAGCAAGCTGGTCAATGATGCGGTGGCCTACCTCCGCAGTCTTGCGCAGATGCGCGGGCGTAACGTGGAGTGGGCGGAGTCGGCCGTGCGCGAGGCCGCCAGCCTCCCGGCTGACGAGGCGCTGGAGCAGGGCGTGATCGATATCGTGGCGACTGATATTCACGACCTGTTGAAACAGGCGCACGGCCGCACCGTGACCGTCGGCGGTATCCCGCAAGTGCTCGATACGCAAGGGCTGACACTGGTGGCAATCGAGCCTGACTGGCGCAACCGGATACTGACCGTGATTACCGACCCGAACGTAGCCTATATCCTTATGCTGATCGGTATCTACGGGCTGTTTTTCGAGTTCGCCAACCCGGGCTTTATCCTGCCGGGCGTGGCCGGCGCCATCAGCCTGCTGCTCGCGCTGTATGCCTTCCAGGTCTTGCCGGTCAATTACGCCGGGCTTGCGCTGGTGGCGCTGGGGATTATTTTCATGCTGGCCGAGGCGATCGTGCCGAGCTTCGGCGCGCTCGGCTTCGGTGGCGTGATTGCCTTTGTCACCGGCTCCATC
>JAOULY010000492.1 GCA_029881775.1 Gammaproteobacteria bacterium | reverse complement strand
AGACCGGCGCCGGCTGTGCCGCCTATTACCGCGACTCCGACTACGGCGATGCTGTCGAGATCGTCGGGGATCGTGCCGCGCTGCTCGCGGACGCGGACATCGTCCTGACCGTCAACCCGCTGGTCGCCGAAGACATCGCGCTGTTGCGCGAGGGCACCACCGTCATCGGCTTCCTGCATCCACACGAGTTTGACGACCGCATATGCGCCCTGCGCGACCACAGGATTACCGGCTACGCGATGGAACTCGTGCCGCGGATTTCCCGCGCGCAGAACATGGACGCACTGTCGTCGCAGGCCTCGATCGGTGGATACAAGGCCGCACTGATGGCCGCCAACCGCACCGCCCGCTTCTTCCCCATGCTGACAACCGCCGCCGGCACCATCCGCCCGGCCAAGGTGCTGATCATCGGCGTGGGCGTGGCCGGCCTGCAGGCCATCGCCACGGCCAAGCGCCTGGGCGCGATGGTCGAGGCTTATGACGTACGCCCCGAGACACGCGAACAGGTTGAATCACTCGGTGCCAAGTTCGTCGACGTAAATGTTAATGCCGTCGGTGAGGGCGGTTACGCCCGCGAGCTGACCGAGGAAGAAAAACAAACGGAACTGGAAATACTTGGCCGCCACGTTGCCAATGCAGACGCCATCATCTCGACTGCTGCTGTTCCCGGCCGGCCGGCACCGAAGATCATCACCACGGCCATGGTCGAACAGATGAAGCCCGGTTCCGTCATTATCGACCTGGCCGCCTACAGCGGCGGCAACTGCGAACTGACCATTCCCGGTGAAACATTCGGCCATGAACTCGTCATGATCTACGGCCCGCTGAATGTGCCGGCAATGATGCCGGTGCATGCCAGCGAAATGTATGCGAAAAACCTGTTCAATTTCCTTTCGCTGATCATCAGGGATGGCGAAATCAATCCCGATTGGGACGATGAAATCGTCGCCGGCAGCCTGCTGACACGCGACGGCAAGATCCAGCACGGGCTCACCTGCGAACGGGTCGAAGGCACACAGGGAGGCCAGTCATGATTGCCGGAATGACAGCGTTATATATCTTCATGCTCGCGGCCTTTACCGGCTACGAGATCATCAGTCGCGTACCGGTCATCCTGCATACCCCGCTGATGTCGGGTTCCAACTTCGTGCACGGCATCGTACTGGTCGGCGCCATGGTTGCCATGGGGCATGCACACACGCCACTCGAGCTGACCATCGGCTTTATCGGCGTGATGCTGGCGGCCGGTAACGCGGTCGGCGGTTATGTCGTCACCGAACGCATGCTCGAAATGTTCAAGAGCAGCAACAAGAAGGGGGCGAAGTGATGGATACCGTCATCCAGATCTGTTACTTCGCATCCGCCGTGCTGTTTATCCTCGGCCTCAAACGCATGAGTTCACCGGTCACGGCACGCGGCGGCATTGTCTGGGCCGGCGCCGGCATGCTGGTCGCCACGCTCATCACTTTCTTCTGGCCGGGCATGGAAAACTACCTGCTGATGACCGTCGCCATCGCACTCGGCGGCGGACTGGCCTGGTGGTCAGGCAAACGGGTCGCCATGACCGACATGCCGCAGATGATCGCGCTCTATAACGGCATGGGCGGCGGCGCAGCCGGTGCGATTGCGGCCGTGGAATTACTGAAGGGCCACTTCACCTCGACCACCTTCATGGCGTTGGCCGTGGCCGGCGCATTGATCGGCTCGATTTCATTCTCCGGGTCACTGGTCGCATTTGCCAAGCTGCAGGGCTGGTCACGCAAGCCTTTACGTTTCCCCGGTCAGCAGGTTTTCAACCTGGGGTTACTGTTTGCCGCCGCCGGCATCGGTGCCTGGCTGGTGGTACAGGGAGAATATGGCGGCGCATTGATTGCCCTGTTCTTCGTGCTGGCGCTGGCCTACGGCATCATGATGGCACTGCCGATCGGCGGTGCCGACATGCCGGTCGTCATCTCGCTGTTCAATGCCCTGACCGGACTGGCCGTGGCCTTCGAGGGCTTCGTCCTCAACAATGCCGCCATGATCATCGCCGGTACCGTGGTCGGCTCTGCCGGTACATTGCTGACACAGTT
>JAOULY010000072.1 GCA_029881775.1 Gammaproteobacteria bacterium | reverse complement strand
CGCCAGTACGCCGCGCCGCTCCTCGACCTCGACCCTCACATCCACCGGGAATTCGCCTTGTATACCCGGTTCCCACTGCACGTCCAGGCAATTGTCTGCATGGTGCTTGCCGTCGGTGATATTGCGGCAGTGCCGGTTATGAATCATCAGCCCACGCCCGTGGGTAATAACAGCCACCACCGGGTCCCCCGGTATAGGACGACAACACTTGGAGAAGCGCGTCACCATGCCCTCGGTACCCTTGATGACCAACGGTGGCATGCTGGTGCCATCACGCCCGTGTTCACCGCCTTCTTCGCCATGCACCAGTGCACGCGCCACCAGCACCGAGGAACGACGGCCCAGGCCTACCTCATTGAGGAGATCGTCCGGTTCATCCAGGTGGTATTCCTTCAGCAACGCCACCAGTCGATCGGAGTCAACCTGCGCGGCGGAGGAATT
This sequence comes from Gammaproteobacteria bacterium, assembly GCA_029881775.1. GTDB lineage: Bacteria > Pseudomonadota > Gammaproteobacteria > UBA9214 > UBA9214 > UBA9214. Next base: position 7,557 of record JAOULY010000072.1, on the reverse strand, counting down.
AAACACGCCCAGCGCCCGGTCAAGCATACGGCGACCGAGCGTAATGGCATCGTCACGCTGCAGGTTCTTCTGGTGATGACGGATATTGGAACGTGCCTTGGCCGATACCACGAATGACAGCCAGGCCGGACTTGGATGCGAACCTTCGGAGGTAATAATTTCAACCGTCTGACCGGACTTCAGCACGGTACTGAGCGGCACATCCTGCCGGTCGACACGTGCGGCGATACAGGTATTGCCGATGTCGGTATGGACCGAATAGGCGAAGTCGACCACCGTTGCACCATGCGGCAACTTCATGATTTCACCCATCGGCGAAAACACGTAAACAGCATCCGGGAACAGGTCGATCTTGACGCTTTCCAGGAACTCCATTGAGTTGCCCGCATGCTGCTGCATTTCCAGCAACTCATGCATCCACTCGCGCGCGCCGGCATGCATCTGGTCAAGATTCTCCTCGCCGGATTTATATACCCAGTGCGCCGCCACTCCGGATTCCGCGACCCTGTCCATGTCTTCCGTGCGGATCTGTACTTCGATGGGGATGCCGTACGGGCCAAACAGGATGGTGTGCAATGACTGGTAGCCGTTGCCCTTGGGGATGGCAATGTAGTCCTTGAACTTGCCCGGCACCGGCTTGAACAGGTTATGCACGACACCCAGCATGCGGTAGCAGGTATCGACGTCAGCAACGACTATGCGAAACGCATAGACGTCGTAGGTTTCCTCAAACGACAGGGTCTTGTCGCGTATCTTGCAGTACAGACTGAAGAGATGCTTCTCGCGACTGAGGATGCGGCCCTGCAGTTTTTCCTGCCGCACACGACGCTTGATTGATTTCTCGATCTTGTTCAGCACTTCCTTGCGATGACCGCGCGCTGCCTTGACTGCTTTTTTCAGCACCTTGTAGCGCAGCGGGTAGAGTGCCGCGAAACCGAGATCTTCCAGCTCGACACGCAGCGCGTTGATACCCAGGCGGTTCGCAATCGGCGCGTAGATATCCAGCGTTTCGCGTGCTATGCGGCGGCGCTTGTCCGGAGGCATGGACCCCAGGGTGCGCATGTTGTGCAGTCGATCGGCGAGTTTCACCAGGATTACGCGAATGTCACGCACCATGGCGAGGATCATCTTGCGGAAATTTTCCGCCTGCGCCTCGGCCGTGGACTCGAACTCGATTTGCGTGAGCTTGCTGACCCCGTCGACCAGCTCGGCCACATCCTCACCAAACTCGGTCGCAATCTGCTCCTTGACGGTTGGCGTGTCCTCGATAACATCGTGCAGGATGGCTGCCACGATGGATTTCGCGTCGAGACGCAATTCCGCCAGGATGCGCGCAGCGGCTATCGGGTGGTAAATATAGGGTTCGCCGGACAGGCGATGCTGACCTTCATGCGCCTCCGCACCGAACAGGTAGGCGCGGTAAACCTCCTGGATCTGGTCGGGCTCCAGGTAATCTTCCAGCATGTGGCACAAATCACTGATCAGGAAGCGTGATTGGTCATCGCTGATAATGTCCGCGCGTGTTGCCATCGGGTGAGTTTCGGTACCTGCCGGGGTGAACATGGGTACCTCTAATATAACCCCATCAGGGACACGCGCACATACCGGGACGGCATGTTGCCGGGGTCATAACGCAAAAAAAAACAGCGCCGGGCGGCGCTGTTTGTGTCGAATCAGTCTTCGGCCGGTGCGGCTGGCGGTGCTTCTTCTACACCGGCAGCAGGCATATCCCCGCCCGGCGCATCAGCTTCTGCCAGCAAGGCGGCCATTTCAGCCGTTTCATCATCCTCGACCACCATGCGTACAGGTTCAGTGAGAATCGAGGGGCCGATCAGGCCTTCGGCAATTTCACGCAGCGCCACGATGGTGGGCTTGTCATTTTCCCAGTCAACCAGTGGCTGCACGCCATTGGCCAGCTGCCGGGCACGCTTGGTGGCGACCAGCACCAGCTGAAAGCGGTTATCGACCTTGTCGAGACAGTCTTCTACGGTAACGCGTGCCATGTGAAACTCCTGATCCAGTTCATCAACTGCTTGATAATACGGCAAGCAGTTAGAAAAACTGCTTGCCGGGGGCGTGCGAGTCTACCCCATCCGTCAGGCCGGTGCCAGCAGGCTGGCCAGCAGTCCGGAATGCGTTTCGGCCTGCTTTGCCAGCGCCAGGGCATCGCCCGCATTGCTGAAAATCGCCACCAGGTCATCCACCGCCTGCTGAAAATCATCATTGATTACAAGGTAGTCGTACTCGCTGTAATGCGACATCTCGCTTACCGCATCGCGCATGCGCCGGGCGATGACGGCGGCATCATCCTGTCCGCGACCGGTCAGGCGCGCCTCCAGCGCCGCCCGCGTGGGGGGTAATATAAAGATACTGACCGCCGCCGGCAGCAGTTCACGTACCCGGCGCGCACCCTGCCAGTCGATCTCGAGAATGACATCGACACCACCTGCCAGCCGCGTTTCCACGGCGGAGCGCGACGTGCCATAGCAGTTATCGAACACGCGGGCGTGCTCGAGGAAATCATCAGCGGCCACCATGGCCTCGAAGGCCGGCATGTCGACGAAGTGATAGTCCACGCCGTCGACCTCGCCCGGTCGCGCGGCTCGCGTGGTGTGCGAGACCGAGATCTCCACCCCGGCCACCCGGCCGGATTCAAGCAGCGCCCGTAACAGGCTGGACTTGCCGGCGCCGGACGGCGCGGAAATGATGTAAAGGGTGCCGCTGGCTTGTTTGCCTGGTGGCGTCATGCGCTGCACAAAGCCTGATAATCACCGTCATTGCGAGCCCAGCGAAGCAATCTCGTGACAGCGGACTCCGGACCTATAGATTGCTTCGCTGCGCTCGCAATGACGGTGTTGTCGATAACGGGGCTGTCGATGACGAAATGCTTACTCGACATTCTGCACCTGTTCACGCATCTGCTCGATCAGCACCTTGAGTTCAACGGAAATACTGGTCGTGTCGGTAACCACCGATTTCGAACCGAGCGTATTGGCCTCGCGGTTCAGTTCCTGCATGAGGAAATCCAGCCGACGACCGACCGGCTCGCCGCTCCCCAGCACCCGGCGCACCTCGATGACGTGATTGGCCAGCCGATCAAGCTCCTCGTCCACATCGATCTTTTGCAGCTGCATAACCAGCTCCTGCTCAAACCGGCCCGGATCAACATCCACATCCAGTTCCGCAAGGCGCTGTTGCAGTTTGCTGCGCAGGCCGGCCCGGATTTCCGGCAACAGCACGCGCGCCTTGTCGACCTGCGTCAACATGGCATCGCAGCGCGTCGTCAGCAGGGCGCTAATCGTCTCGCCCTCGCGCACACGATTTTCGATCAGCTCATCCAGCGCGGCATCGAGCAAGGCCAGCGCATCTTCCATCAGGTGGCTGGTATCGAGGGGTTCATCGCGCACGATACCCGGCCAGCGCAGCAACTCCAGCGGGTTCGGCGGTGTAACGGCGGGCAACCCGGCAGCGACGGTTTCACAGGCGCCCAGCAATCGTTTGAGGTTATCACTATCGATATCCACCGGCACCGCGCTGCGCGCGGCCGGCTGGAAACGGCAGGTGCAATCCATTTTGCCGCGCCCAAGGCGCGCGTTGACGCGTTCCCGCACAGCGGTTTCCAGCGCACGCAGTTCCTCGGGCAGACGCAGGGAAATTTCCAGGTAGCGGTGATTCAGGGAACGCAATTCCCAGGAAAGGGCCCCGGCATCGAGATCGATCTCCCGGCGTGCGAAGGCTGTCATACTGCGGACCATGCGAACTCCCGTGCGTGTCGTGGTGGTGGCGGCTTATGGTAAGGCATAAGCGTATGAAAAACACGGCACTTGAGCCAGGCCTTCGCGCTATAATCCGCGCCTCACTTTGACCTACCCAACCCAGGAGCCGCCATGCGCCCCAGCAACCGCCAGCCGGACGCCATGCGTCATGTTCGCATTACACGCAATTACACCAAGCATGCCGAGGGCTCCGTCCTGGTCGAATTCGGTGACACCCGCGTACTGTGCAACGCTACCGTGGAAGACCAGGTACCCCCGTTCCTGCGTGGCAAGGGCAAAGGCTGGGTGACGGCGGAATACGGCATGCTGCCGCGCTCGACCACCAGCCGCATGGGCCGCGAGGCCGCGCGCGGCAAGCAGGGCGGCCGCACCATGGAGATCCAGCGCCTCATCGGCCGCTCGCTGCGCGCCGTGGTGGACATGAAAAAACTCGGCGAGCGCACCATCACCATCGACTGTGACGTCATCCAGGCCGACGGCGGCACCCGCACGGCCAGCATCACCGGCGGTTTCGTCGCCCTGGCCGATGCCCTGCAATCACTGCAGGACGATAACAAACTGGCTGCCTCACCCCTGACCGGGCGTGTTGCCTCGGTGTCGGTCGGTATATATAAAGGTACACCGGTGCTCGATCTCGATTACCCGGAAGACTGCAATGCAGAGACCGACATGAATGTCGTCATGAACGACCATGGCGATTTTATCGAGGTGCAGGGCACGGCCGAGGGCCACGCCTTCAGCCAGGACGAACTGAACAGCATGCTGACGCTGGCGAAGAAGGGCATCGAGGAATTACTGGCAAGCCAGCAGGCCGCCCTGGAAACGTAGGAGCGCCTTGCAGGCGCGAATTTATATTAATCAAAAATCGCGCCTGCAAGGCGCTCCTACAGGCATTTTCAACAGGACAGATTCGGCATAGACATGACAGACATCGTTCTCGCCAGCAGCAACAAGGGCAAGGTCCGCGAATTCAACCAGCTGCTTGCAGCACTGGATATCACTGTTCGCCCGCAAGGCGAGTTCAACGTCGAGGATGCCGAGGAAACCGGCCTTACCTTCGTTGAAAATGCCATCCTCAAGGCGCGCAACGCGGCGCAACATACCGGCCTGCCGGCCATTGCCGATGATTCCGGCCTGGAAGTCGATGCGTTGAACGGTGCGCCCGGCATCTACTCCGCGCGCTATGCCGGTGCAGGCGCGAGCGACCAGGCCAACCTGGAAAAACTGCTGGCGGATTTGCACGATGTAGCGGAAGCGGACCGCACGGCCCGCTTCCAGTGTTTGCTGGTCTACATGCGTCATGCAAACGACCCGACACCGCTCATTTGCCAGGGCACCTGGGAAGGTCGCATCCTGACAGCGCCGCGCGGTGAGAACGGTTTTGGTTACGACCCGCTATTTTTCGTTCCGACGCACGACTGCTCATCCGCAGAGCTGCCGGCAGACGTGAAGAACTCGCTCAGTCATCGCGGGCAGGCCCTGCAGGCACTGGTGAGCGCACTGCAGGCGGCAAAAACACACGGCTAATCACGCCAGCCGAAAAGGTTTTGTTTGTTCGCGCACGCGGTGCGCTCCTACGGCAGATAATACTCAGTCCGCAATATAATTTCGCGATCCCTGAAAATTGCGCTGTAGGAGCGCACCGCGTGCGCGACAAGGACCAACAGGATTCCGGACCATCAGCACCGAAACAAGCCAGCGACATCAGCCCTCTGTCGCGACAACCCGTTTGCCGGCGGCAAGTGCAATAAAGTTAGCACCCGTGTACAACACACCGCCCAGCAAACCAAGCAACAGGTCCTTGACCGTGTCGTTAACCGAAGGCTGGAGGACTGTGCCGAACACCCGGTCCGAGATCCATTCGTAAAACTCCCAGCACACGGCACCGGTCGTGACCAGTGATACCACAAGAACAGCCGAAACAATTTTACCGGGGTCGGGGCACCAGCCCTTGTCAATGGCACTGGCAAGGATCCCGTACAGGCACATGGCAAGTACGATACCGCCAGCGAGATGCATCACACTGTCAAGATGTGTGAGGTTATAGAGATCAAGCCACAGGAATACCACGTGCAAAACAAGCAACACAGCCAGTGGTAGATAATTTTTCATAAATACGCCTCGAGAACCGCTATTTCAACAGCAGGTGCTTACCCGCCGTGATCCTGAGCGGTATCGGCAGACGGGCTGCTTTGTTGATATCGTCCAACAACTGACCAGCCGGGATGAAGAAGCATACCCGCGCGCATGGCCATGACCAACCCCACGGTCAGGATGGTCGTTTTTTGCTAGACTTTACCGCATGCTGTTGTACGCCAGGTCACTGTTTTACCTGTCAGCCCGCGCACAACAACGTTTCGCCGCCGCGTGCGGCGCCTTGATCCGTTCACTGCATCGTGACCAACAATGATGTTTAACTTTACCGCCACGCCGCCCCTGTCACTGTATGTCCACATACCCTGGTGTGTGCGCAAGTGCCCGTACTGCGACTTCAACTCGCATGCGCTTAAGGATGACATTCCCGAACAGGCCTATGTCAACGCACTGCTCGCCGACCTTGAACATGACCTGCCCGCCGTCTGGGGACGCGCCGTTGACACGGTATTTATCGGCGGCGGCACACCCAGCCTGTTTAGCCCGGACGCCATCGACCGGTTGCTGTGCGGCATTCGCGCGCGCATCGCACTCGATCCCGCCGCCGAAATTACGCTCGAGGCAAACCCCGGCACCGTCGACCGCGAACATTTCCGGGGCTTTCGCGAGGCCGGCGTCAACCGCTTGTCAATCGGCGTCCAGAGTTTCCAGTCGGACCTGCTGGAAAAGATCGGGCGCATCCATGACGGGCGGGAAGCCATCCGTGCCGTCGAGGCCGCACACGATACCGGCTTTGAGAACTTCAACCTCGACCTCATGTTCGGCCTGCCCGGCCAGTCATCGGCACAGGTAAATGCAGACCTGCACACGGCGATTGATCTCGAGCCCGCACATATCTCCTGGTATGAATTAACCATCGAACCGAACACCTGGTTCCACCGTCACCCGCCACAGCGGCCTGATGACGACACCCTCTGGGACATGCAGGCGACCGGCCAGCGCGTCCTGGGTGAACACGGCTTCAGTCGCTACGAGGTGTCCGCCTATGCGCGACCGGGCAAACAGTGCCGGCATAACCTTAACTACTGGCAGTTCGGCGATTACCTCGGCATCGGCGCCGGCGCGCACGGAAAAATTACCGATGCCGCACAACAACGCATATTACGGACTGCGAAAACACGCCACCCGGACCGCTACCTTGAAATGGCGGGCCATGACACGTGCACCAGCACAACCGCAAGCCTGTCAACACATGACGCGGTGCTTGAATACGTAATGAATGCGCTGCGTCTCGATGGCGGCTTTAGCCGCGAGGCATTCGCCACGAACACCGGACTGCCGTTCAGCATTACAGAAGGCCCGGTGGCACGCGCACTTGATGATGGCCTGCTGATCGAGCAGGGAACACAGCTGCTGGCCAGTGAACACGGCCAACGCTACCTGAACGAACTGCTGCAATACTGGATGCAGGAGGAGACCATTGATGCCGGAACATATTGACTGCCCCTACTGCGGCGAACCGATCGAAACCGCGGTCGATACTTCCGCCGGCAGCCAGGATTACATCGAGGACTGCCCGGTGTGCTGCCGGCCGATCGAGTTTCGTCTCGACGTCGATGCCGGCACTGACCAGTACACCCTGACGACGGCGCGTGACGATGACTGACTACACGCCGATTGATTGCGG
>JAOULY010000071.1 GCA_029881775.1 Gammaproteobacteria bacterium | reverse complement strand
CCGTAGACACCCGGCACCGTGATGCCACCGCCGGTCACGTCCACCCCGTTGATCACCAGCGAGCCCACACCGTCACCGCCCGTGTTGATACCAAAACCGCCGCTGGTCGCCTCATTCGGACTCGCATCGTTACTGCCGCCCGGCAGTGCCGCCTCGTCCACCGTGCCGTCCTGCACATTCAGCACCGGTACCGAGTCCGGGTCCACCATTACCGTCAGCTTCGCACTCGACGAATCACCGTCACCATCAACAATGGTGTAGTTCACCTCGATCGGACCTTCATAACCCGCCGCCGGCGTCACCGTAATATCGCCGTTCGCCAGGTACGTCACCGTGCCCTGCCCGCTCGCCAGGCTCGCCGCCGTCAGCGTCGCCGGGCCGTCCGCTCCGGCCGTGTCATTGCCCAGTACGTTGTAGGTGATCGCCGTGTCTTCCGCCGTACCCACGTTATCATCAACCGCCTGCGGGCCGTCATCGTTGACCACGATGTCAATTGATGCCGGCGGGGAAATATCACCATCATTGTCGATAATCCGCACCGGGAACAGATCACCCGGCACCTGATCAGCCGCGCCCCGGTCGCTGTCGCCATCCTGCAGATCCGTATCGGTGTGTGTCGTCAGGTTAGTGGTCAGATCATAGGACCAGTTATAGACACCATTGTTAAGCGTAACGGTCAGTACGCCATTGACGCCTTGCACCAAAACGTTGCCGGCAGTCACATCAATCCAGTTGCCGGCCTGGTCCTGCACCTCGAACGTCGCCAACTGGTCATTACCGGTATCGATCGTGAACGAACCGGATGTCGTGGCTGAACCATCATTACTGCGGGAACCATTCGTCAGCCCGGCCTCGTCCACCGTACCGGGAAAACCACTGATATACGTCACATTGAGATCAGGAATGGAGTCCTGGTCCTGCAACAGCTCTTCTATATAAAAGCTGACCGGCAAATCCTGACCATGCGTTTCATGGCCGCTGTCGGGTGTTACCGCACGTCCGGATGGCAGGATACGGATATGGGTATGCCCTTCGTTGCTTTCGGTCTCGCCTACACCGGGAGCCGGCGCGTCCTGGGATGGATCCCGGCCGGCGAGAATCGCGGCCTGGATTTCGGCAGGATCATCGATCCCGCTGGTGAGAAATTCGCCTTCCTGTTGCGCTATATTGCTGCCGCCCAGCCTCGACTGGCTGCCTGGCTCGATAACCGTTTCACTACCGTCGGACAGTTGCAGTATGGCGGAGCCATCGGCTGCAGCAATCAGGGTATCGCCCGGGTAAAGAAGATCACCGGCGACCAGATCGCGTGGTATACCACCGCGCACGACCTGGACCTTGCCTTCGACACTGCTGACAGTTGTTATTCCGGTGACAGTAACTGCGGCGATACTGCCTTCTGCAATCAGGATGCCAGTTCCCGACACATCAACAAAGTTTTCATCCAGGGAGATAGTCTGCCCGCCATCGATAAGCAGTGATGAACCATCATGCAGCCGTATACGGACACTGGCATCGGCATCCGTCTTGATGAGATCGTTCATGTAGACAGGCATGCCCTGCGTGAGCGGGCTCTCGATCCCGGACAGCGGCGTTACCGTGACACCACCATCAATCGTCTCTACTCTGCCTATGTGTGCATTAGCCATCGTACTTACCTTCCTGATTTATGCTCGCGGGATACAACATCCCCCTGCATATTCAATATATACATCCACTCCAACAACCGTCCATCGGACTTAAGTACAACGATTTTATTTAGTTTTTAAGGGTCGGAACCTGACCTTGCGGGTGCGGGAACAGGGAGTCGTCACCTGCCTGCTGTAACTGATGATGCAGAGACTTGACCAACCCACGGGATACCCATGTTTCACCGGAGTACAGCACAGGGATGGCTTTGCGAATAGAGGACAGCATGCTGGTGCGTGCCATAACACCGGTAATACCCATTGAAATAGCTTCCATCGTCTTGTTTCTACTTACTTTTTCCATGATCAGCAGGATTCTGCTGAATGGAAAACATTCGTGAACTTCGCGAATGGCCTCGCCACCGCTTTCGCTGACGGCCAATTCATCGAGAAGAATGACATCACTGCGCCCCAGGTCCCGCCAGATATCGGCTGACAACAGGCTCGAATGTCGGGCGACGATTTCAAACTCCGGACAGGTCGCGATGATATCGCTGCAACCCGGGTATTCCTCCGCGCCACTGAAAATGATTGTTATCCTGATTTTTTTCATAACTATTTGTTTTTATATGGTTTGTAGAGTCTAGTGGCTCCACTGACGGGGCGCAATTGGACTTAGGTACCAACACTGAACCAGACCGGAAAATATGCCTGTCACCGCGTGGTTAGCAAATGTTTTAGCTAAGTCATAGGCATGGGCGGCCGATAAATTGCCTGTTAACGATTGGTAACCCGGCCCGGACGTTTAATGCCCGCATTCCACGCAACACGAAAACGATCTGCCTGGCGATGGCTGCGCACCCTTGCCTGGTCGTTGCTCTATCCGGCCTGTGTGTCAGTCGTCTCGGCAGAAGAGAGTCCACAGGCCATCCTTGCGTTCGATAATCCGGTGCAACAATATGGCAGTATAGCCCGGACGCGCCTCGAGGGCTGGCGTTCACTGATTGACGCCGCTCGCGAACTGACTGACCTGGAAAAACTTCAGCGCGTCAACGAATTCTTCAACCAGGTAACGTTCGTCAATGACATCGATCACTGGGGCGTTGAAGACTACTGGGCCACACCCACACAATTACTGACTTCAAATGGCGGTGATTGCGAGGACTTTTCTATTGCGAAATACTTCACCCTCCGCCAGATGGGCATACCGGCCGATCATTTACGCCTGACCTATGTAAAGGCGCTCAAACTTAACCAGGCCCACATGGTGCTGACGTATTTCAAAACACCGGGCGTCGATCCGCTGGTACTCGACAACCTGGTTAACGGAATAGAAAAAGCGTCCAACCGGGATGACCTGCTACCGGTATACAGCTTTAATGCCGAAGGTCTGTGGCTGGCACGGGAACGCGGCAATGAACAACACATTGGCAAACCAGAGCGGTTGAGCCGATGGCAAGAGGTTGTCGCACGCATAAATACCGAACAAATGCCGTAATCCCGGATGCCCGGCAAACGGCACACGAATACCAGGCAATAAATAAACGGATAAACACTTAATGACTTTATACAAGCAGATTTCTGCAGGCATCGTAATACTGTTCTTGATATGCTTCGCCGGGACTGTTTATATCAGTACGGGAAATCTTAAAAACTTCCTGTCAGTCCAGCTCGACGCACACGCACAGGACACTGCAACATCGCTCGGACTGTCAATATCTCCGCATATGCAGGCAAACGACCTGCCTGTCATCGAAACAATGATCGATGCCATTTTCAACCGGGGCGATTACAAGCGCATTGTCCTGCTATCGAATAATGGTGAAACCCTGGTCGAAAAAAATGCTGATACCGGCGAACCGGACCTGCCTCGCTGGTTTGTCGACGCCGTGTCGTTGCAGGCACCGGTCGCCAGGGCCCTGGTAATGTCCGGATGGAAGGAGGCCGGCAGCATTCTCGTCACCGGCAATCCCGGTAATGCACATCGCGAACTGTGGACAAATACAATCGATACCTTCTGGCTATTCCTTGCCTGCGCCATCGCCTTTCTGATAGCCGGCCTGTTGACATTGCGGTTGTTACTGCAGCCACTGCACAAGGTGGAGTTACAGGCCAGCGCTATCTGCAACAGCAATTACGAAATACAGGATGCATTGCCACGCACGCGTGAATTACGCAGCGTGGTAATGGCCATGAACAGGCTATCGGAGAAAGTCGGTCGCTTCTTCTCTGAACAATCCGCCATGACCGAAAAGCTTCGTGAACAGGCTTTTCGTGACAGCATTACCGGCCTCGGCAACCGGCAACATTTCGACCGGCAGATGGCTGCCCTGTTATCACGCAGCGGCAATCCTACCCAGGGCGCGCTGCTGATACTCGAGCTGCATAACTTTTCAGGCGTAAATGACCGGTCGGGATTTACCGGTGGTGATGCTGTCCTGAAACGGACTGCAGAACTGATTACAAATCTGCTCAGTGATTACGAAAACTGCTTTGCCGCGAGGATATCGGGTGGCGGATTCGCAATTGTTGCCACCGGCATGTCCGACAGCAGCGCAGATGAACTGGCTGCATCATTATCCCGCACGCTGCTGCAGCTGCGGGCCGATGGTCTGGTGGAAACCAATGAGATCGGCCATCTCGGTGTTGCCATGTGGCAGTACCCGACCACCCTGCCGGAGGTGCTGTCCGAGGCTGATATTGCCCTGCGTGCAGCACAGGCCTGTGGACACAATACCTGGCAGCGGTTCGTGCCACCCGCAGCCAACCAGTCGGTAATTTACGGCGCGGAACACTGGCGCCTGCGCCTGCGCGAGGTCCTCGATGCGGGACATATGCTGCTGGAAACACAGCCGGTCTATGGCACAGGAGACAAGGGCAGAACTGTACTGCATCGTGAGGTCCTCGCCAGGATTCCCGATATCAGGGGCAACGGGATTGCCGCAAGTATTTTTATGCCGATGGCCGAGCGCCTTGGCCTGTCGTCCCGGCTGGACAAGCTGACCGCAGGCATCCTGTTTGATTACCTCGATAAACACGACACGAGGGAAATCCATGCACTGAATCTTTCGGCCGGCGCCCTGCATGATGCCGTATTCATTCAGTGGCTATGCGCCCGACTGGAAAAATCACCGGCGTTAAAGGGTCGCCTGCAGATTGAATTTCCCGAGTATGCCGTGCAGGCAAATATGCAAGCCACCCGCAACCTTGTTGAACGACTGGGCAATATGGGCTATGACTGCGGAATCGACCATTTCGGCAGCGGTTTTTCCTCGTTCGGCTATCTGCGCACCCTGAAAGTCCAGTACCTGAAAATAGACGGCAGCTTTACCCATCAAATCGACACGGATGAAGACAATCGATTCTTCATTCGATCACTGACTGATACCGCCCACAGTATTGATATTGATGTCATTGCACAGTCCGTGGAATCGCCCGCGGAGCGTGCAGCGCTTGAAGCGCTCGGCATTGATGGTATCCAGGGTTACCTGACTGGCAAACCCGAACCGGTTAAACTGAACGGCAACTAGAGAATGTCATCCTCATCGACCATCAGGTTATCGAGTACGTTCAGGTCGCTGCGGATTTGCTGACGCCAGCTGAGTTTGTGGCGGGCGGCATCCGGCAGATCCGTCAGGAGAATCAGCCCTTTCTTGATCAGGGCATCGACAAGGTCCTCAATGACGCGGATTGTTTCCGAATCGGAGGTGGACAGCTGCTTGCGGGCGGCATGCAGGAATGCCTGCACCTCCGGGTCGGACAGGGACAATTCCTCACCCGGTGAGTCGGGACTGTGCTCGGCAAGCCCGACGATTCGCCCGTCTGTATCGCGTATAACATTTGGCATGACAAGCAACTGATCGGCACCTGACAAGCTTGCTTTAACCGCCTGATCTGACGTGTAATCCGGTCTGCACGGATTAAATATCACTGGCCGACTGGCCGATGCACTGCAAGGACCAGGGGAAATCGCCGCGAATTTACTGAAAGACCTTATTATTCAGCAGTATCTTATTGTATCTTCTACATTTTTTTGGCGAGCCGGTACCTGATATATGTCAGCACAGGAAGAAGCATCAGCGACACAGTGGGATATCCCGCGCGCAACTGAAGTGCGCGAGGACCCCCTGCTTGGCTGCCTTCTGACGCTTTGCCGGATTTACCACAACCCGATGACACGCGATGCACTAACTGCCGGGTTGCCGCTGGTGGATCATCGCCTGACACCCGAATTGTTCGCCCGGGCCGCGCGACGCGCAGGCATGACCTCGAAACTGCAGCGCCGCTCCCTCGAAGATATTTCCAATCTCGTGCTGCCCGCCATCCTGTTATTAAACGGCGGCCGGGCATGCATCCTGGAAAAGACGACCCCGGATGGCACGGCCTCCCTGCTGTTCCCCGAAACGGGTGACGGCGTGACAACCGTGACACAGGATGAACTGGCCGGCGACTATAGCGGCTACGTAATATTCGTCCAGAAAGGCTACCGTTTCGACCAGCGCGTCAAGGATGCCGTACTCACCCGCCCGCAACACTGGTTTCGCGATACCTTCGTTGAATCATGGCCGATCTATGGCGAGGTGATGGTCGCCGCCCTGCTGATCAACCTGTTTGCACTGGCCTCGCCTTTATTCATCATGAACGTGTATGACCGTGTCGTACCGAACCAGGCTATCGAGACACTCTGGGTGCTTGGCATCGGCGTCAGTATCGTCTTCTGCTTCGACCTGCTGATGCGCACGTTGCGTGGTTACTTTCTCGATGTTGCCGGCAAACGGTCCGACATCATTCTGTCTGCCATGGTGTTTGAGCGTGTACTGGGCATCCGCATGTCATCGCGCCCGGCCTCGGTCGGCGCCTATGCCAATAACCTGCACGAATTTGACAGTTTCCGTGAATTCTTCACATCGGCAACATTGACCACGCTGATCGACCTGCCATTTGTCATCCTGTTTATCGTTATTATCTGGCTGATCGGCGGTCCCGTGGCGCTGGTACCGCTCGCAGTATTACCGATTGCCCTGCTTGCTGTTTATGTCATTCAGCGTTCGCTGGCCGACAAGGTAGATGAACTCCTGCGGCATTCTTCCCAGAAACAGGCCACCCTGATCGAAGTACTGACCGGGCTCGAGACTGTAAAAAGCCTGGGCGCCGAGGGCGCCATGCAGCAGCGCTGGGAACAGTTGTCCGGCACCATCGCCGAACTGGCCCTGAAAACGCGTTTCCTGTCATCCAGTGCCGTGAACATCACCCAGTTCCTGCAACAACTCGCAACCGTCGCGGTTGTCATCCTCGGCGTTTATCTTATTGCCGAGGGCGAACTCAGCATGGGTGGCCTGATCGCATGCACCATACTGACGGGGCGTGCACTGGCACCGCTCGCACAGCTGGCAGGAACATTCATGCGCTACCACCAGGCACGCTCCGCGTATGCATCCACGGACGCGATCATGAATGCACCGGTAGAACGGCCGGATGACCGGGAGTTCCTCGATCGCCCCGTAATCAAGGGTAAAATTGAATTCAGGAATGTCAGTTTCTCCTACCCCGGCCAATCAGTCGAAGCACTGAACAATGTTTCATTCATTATCAAGCCCGGCGAACACACGGCAATCATTGGACGAATCGGCTCGGGCAAAAGCACCATTGAACGCCTGATACTCGGCCTGTATGAACCGGATAGCGGCTCGGTGCTGGTTGATGGCGCGGATACCCGGCAACTTGACCCTGCAGACCTGCGCAGAAATATCGGCTATGTACCACAGGACACCTACCTGTTCTATGGAACGGTCAAGGACAATATCCTGCTCAGTGCCCCACACGAGGATAACAAGGCGGTACTTGAAGCGGCACGCATCGCCGGCGTGACTGACTTTGTCGATCGACACCCGTCCGGCTTCGACCTGCAGGTTGGCGAACGCGGCGAACAGCTGTCTGGCGGCCAGCGACAGAGCATTGCCGTTGCGCGGGCATTGTTGCGCGACCCACCCGTGCTGGTGATGGATGAACCAAGTAATGCCATGGATAACTCAACCGAGGACCTGTTCAAACAGCGCTTCAGCGACTGGTCGTCCGGAAAGACACTCGTACTGGTCACGCATCGCGCATCACTATTGAGCCTCGTCGATAGAATTATTGTCATGGACAATGGCAGGATAATCGCTGACGGGCCCAAGGAAAGTGTGCTGGAGGCGCTTAAACAGGGTCGCATCAAGGTTGCCAAACCATGAACCGCAAACTGTTTGGCCGCACCAGCCCGGAGAAATACGCGCTCGATCGGGCAGATCTGGACTGTTTACAGGATGATGACGCTGAATTTATGTCCGACCGGGGCGCGGCCATTGTGATGGGCGCAAGCCGTACCAGCCACCTGATCCTGGTCACCACCATTTTATTCGT